>CAJQNQ010000092.1 GCA_905479725.1 uncultured Paracoccaceae bacterium
GCCGCCCCCGGCGCCCGGGCTGATCGAGCTGCGCACCCTGCCCGGCACCGACCCGCATCTGTTGGGCCGAGCCGCCGGCTTGGCCGTCAGGCTGGGCGCGACACCCCTGCGCACCCCGGGTTTCATCGGCGCGCCGCTGCGCGCGCGGCTGGAGGACGCGGTCGAGGCCCTGATCTTCGCCGGCTCCACGCCATGGGAGGTGGACGAGGCGCTGGAGCATGCCGGCTTCGCGCCCGGCCCCTGCGCCGCACAGGATCGGCGCGGGCTGGACCAGGCCTTCGCCCGTCATCGGCAGCAGGACGCCACCGGCACCCGCCGGTTTCCCTGCCCCGTTCTGGACCGCATGGTGCCCGAGGGCCGGCTGGGCCAAAAGAGCGGCGTGGGCTGGTATCGGTATCCTGGTGGCGGCGGGCGCGTGATCGATCCGCTGATCGAGGATCTGAGCCGCGAGGAAGCGCATTTCGCGGGCCGCGCGTCGACCCCTTTATCCGCCGATGATCTGCGCCGCCATGCAATCCTGTCGCTGATCGACGCCGCCGCCGATCTGTCAGCCGCCGGCATCCCCGCGCCGCTGGTCGATCTCGTGTGCCAGGAGACCTGCGGTTTTCCCGCCGACCTGGGCGGCCCGTTGCATCTGGGCGCGTTCCTGGGCTTTGATCGGGTTTGCGCCGTGCTGGAACATCGCGCCATCCGAAACCCTGTCTGGGCGCCTGGAAAGGCCCTGCGCGCCCTGTCACGCCACCCGCGCCTGCAGGCCTGAGCATGACCCTGACCAACGCCGATATTGTCGACCTGATCGCCATTCGCCGCGATCTGCACGCAAACCCCGAACGATCAGGGCAAGAACGCCAGACCGCCCGGCGCATCGCCCGGGCGCTGGCCCCCTGGCGCCCCCAGCACGTGATACCCGGCCTGGGCGGGCACGGCGTGGCGGCGATCTATGACAGCGGTCAGAACGGTCCCACGGTGCTCGTCCGCTCGGAACTGGATGCGCTACCCATTCTGGAACTGGGCAACGTGCCCCATGTCAGCACGCACCCCGGCACCGCGCATCTGTGCGGCCATGACGGGCATTCGACCATTCTGCTGGGCCTGGCGCGCAGGTTGCACCGGCGGGCGCCCCGCAGCGGGCGCGTGGTGCTGATGTTCCAGCCCGCCGAGGAAGACGGCACCGGCGCCGCCGCCGTGCTGGACGATCCGGGGTTTGCACCGCTGACCCCCGACTGGGCGTTTTCGCTGCACAACATGCCGGGTGTTCCGCTTGGTCATGCCTTGATCGCGCCCGGACCGGTCAATTGCGCGTCGGTCGGGGTGAAGATCACGCTGACCGGCGAAACCGCGCACGCCTCGCTGCCCGAAACCGGGCGCGCGCCGACGCTGGCGATTGCCCGGCTGATCGACGGCTTGCAGCGGCTTGGCCCCGGCGGACCGATGGAACCGGGCTTTCGGCTGGCGACGATCACCCATCTGTCGATGGGCGAACCGGCCTTCGGCATCGCGCCCGGCCAGGCAGAATTATGGGTCACGCTGCGCGCCGTGTCGGACAGCGAACTGGCAGGCCTGGTCACGCAATCCGAATCCCTGGCGCGCGATCAGGCCGCGATGCAGGCGTTGCACGTCAGCTTCAGTCACCACGATCCCTTTGCCGCCTGTTTCAACCACCCGGACGCCACCGCAATCCTGTGCCGCGCGCTGGAGGCCAGCGGCGTCACCCATGACCCGGGCGACCTGCCGATGCGCGCGTCCGAGGATTTCGGCCGCTTCGGCATCCGGGGCGCGAAGGCGGCGATGCTGTTTCTGGGCGCGGGCGCCGATCATCCGGCGCTGCACACCCAGAGCTATGACTTCCCCGATGACCTGATCGCGCGCGGCGTGGCGATCTTCGATCACGCCATCGGCCAGGTGCTGGGCTGAAGCGCGCGCTTTTCAAAGCGCCGGGGCTGCGCTAGGCACGGCCATCCGGGTGGCGGCGGGCGGGCAGAGCAACAGGCGGCCAACAGGGGCGCAAACAGGGGCGGGCATGACGGCAGGTGTGATGATTCAGGGCGCGGGCTCGAATGTCGGCAAGTCGATGCTGGTCGCGGGGTTTGCCCGCGCGCTGGTGCGGCGCGGTCTGACCGTGCGCCCGTTCAAGCCGCAGAACATGTCCAACAACGCCGCTGTCACCCCTGACGGATCCGAGATCGGCCGCGCGCAGGCCTTGCAGGCGATGGCCTGCGGCGTGGCCCCGTCGGTCGACATGAACCCGGTCCTGCTGAAACCGGAATCCGAGACCGGTGCGCAGGTGATCGTGCAGGGCAAGCGCCTGACCACCGTGCGCGCGCGCGACTATGCCGCGCTGAAGCCGCAGTTGCTGGCGCCCGTGCTGGACAGTTTCAACCGCCTGAAAACGCAAGCCGATCTGGTGATCGTCGAGGGCGCGGGCAGCCCCGCCGAGGTCAATCTGCGGGCCAATGACATCGCCAATATGGGCTTTGCCGCCGCCGCGCATGTGCCGGTGATTCTGGCGGGCGATATCGACCGCGGCGGCGTCATCGCGCAGATCGTGGGCACGCAGGCGGTGCTGGATGCCGGCGATAACGCGCTGATAAGGGGCTTCCTTATCAACAAGTTCCGGGGCGATCCGCGCCTGTTCGAGGACGGCTACCGGATGATCGCCCGGCGCACCGGCTGGACCGGTCTGGGCGTGATCCCCTGGTTCGGTGACGCCCACCGCCTGCCCGCCGAGGATGCCGCCGATCTGCGCCACAAGGGCGGTGATGGCGGGTTCCTGATCGCCGTGCCGCAACTGAACCGGATCGCCAATTTCGACGATCTGGACCCCCTGATGCAGGAACCCGGGCTGCGGGTCGTGTTCGTGCCCCCCGGCCAGCCGTTGCCAGTAGAGGCGGATCTGATCCTGATCCCCGGCTCGAAATCCACGATCGCCGATCTGGCCTGTTTTCGCGCTCAGGGCTGGGATATCGACCTGGCGGCGGCCCTGCGGCGCGGGGCCCGGGTGTTGGGGCTTTGCGGCGGCTATCAGATGCTGGGCCGGACGATCAGCGACCCAGACGGGATCGAGGGCGCACCGGCCACGGTGACGGGTCTGGGCCTGCTGGACGTGCAAACGGTGATGGCCGGCGACAAGCGCGTGACCCTGACACAGGCCCGCCACACGGCCAGCGGCACACCGGCCAGCGGCTACGAAATCCATATCGGCCGCACCGAGGGGGCGGACCGTGCCCGCCCGGTGTTCACGGTGGACGGCGCGCCTGAGGGGGCCATTTCTACGGATGGCCGGGTGATGGGCAGCTACCTGCACGGCCTGTTCAGCGATGACGCGTTTCGCGGCGCGTTCTTGCGCGGGCTGGGCGCTCAGGCGTCGAACACGGTCTATGCCCAGGGGGTCGAGGACACGTTGGACGCACTGGCCGACCATCTGGAGGCCCACGCGGATATCGACGGCCTGCTGCGCATCGCGCGGGCCGGAGTTTAGCGGGACTACAGGCGTTCAGGCCTCTGGTGGGGCCTCGAACCCCAGCAAGGCCAGCAGCCCGGGCATGTCATCGACCTGTAGCCGCACGGGCAGGGTCAGAACCATATGCCGGGCCTTGGGCGGCAGGCGCACGGCGTCCTTTTCGGTGGTCACCAGTTGCGCGCGCAGGCTCTTGGCCTCGCGCTCCAGCCGGGCGTAAAGGGCGGGCGTCAGGGGCTGGTGATCGTCCAGCGATTGCGCCTTGACGATATTCGCGCCCAGCTCCCGCAGCGTCTGGTAGAATTTGGCGGGCCGCCCGATCCCGGCAAAGGCCATGACCCGCAGGCCGTTCCACCACATGCCGGTCTTTAGGGGTTCCATATGTGCGGTCACATGCCGCACGCCGTTCAGCGCCTGGCCCCAGTCTTGCACGAATTTCTTTTGCGCCGAATCTGGCCCGACCGAAAGCACGACATCGGCCCGTTTCAGCCCCGACGCAACGCTTTCACGCAGGGGGCCGGCCGGAATGCACCGCCCGTTGCCAAAACCGATATCCGCATCGACGACGACGATGGACCGGGTCTTTTGCACCGACGGATTCTGGAACCCGTCATCCAGAATGATCGCCTGCGCCCCGGCATCCTGCGCGCAGCGCACACCCGCGGCGCGGTCCCTGGACATCCAGACCGGACCGAAGGCCGCAAGCAGCAGCGGCTCGTCGCCGACCTGCGCGGCGGTGTGACGGCGTTCATCCACGCGCAGCGGGCCGGGCAGCGCCCCGCCATATCCGCGTGTCACGACATGGGCATCCACCCCGCGTTCGGCCAATGCCTGCATCAGCGCGATGGCCACCGGCGTCTTGCCGGTGCCGCCCGCGTTCAGATTGCCGACGCAGATCACCGGCACATCGGCCCGCAGCCCGGCCCGCGCCCGTGGCTGTCTTATCCGGCGCCGTGTCGCCCCGGCATAAAGCCAACCCAGCGGCGCCAGAAGCCGTGCCTGCCAGCCGGGTCGGTGGGGCGGATTGTTCCAGAAGGCCGGTGGTCTCATGCCCGTTCCCCGTTCAGACGCATCCAGTGCACGACCTCGCGGGCGACGGTCACGGTGGCGTCGGATCCTTCGCTGGCCAGCGTCCAGGCCCTGAGCGCGGCTTCGGCACCCACTTCGGGCGACAGGGTGGCTGCCAGCGCCTCGCCCAGCGCCGGGGCGACACCGATGCGCCGCGCACCGCCGGCCACGCGCAGTTGTTCCAGAAACCCGCGCTGATCGGCGTTGATGTTGCCGCCATAGATCAGCGCCGACCCCAGCGAGGCCGCGGTCAAGGCGGGTGGCACCGGAGCTTCCGGCGTCAGCGATCCGCCCAGAAACGAAACCGGTGCCAGGCGCAGGAACAGGCTGGGGTCCTCGTCGGTATCGGCGACATAGACCTGCGTCGCTTCGTCGAGCGGATCCTCCAGCGACCGCTGCGCGCAGACATATCCGACAGCGCGCACCCGGTCGGCCAGCGCGGCGCCCTGCGCCGGATCGCGCGGCTGGATCATCAGTAGCAAGCGATGCGCGCGCCGCAACGCCTGGGCGTGGGCCAGCAAGACCGCGTCGACCTCGGACATGGGAAGATCATAGGCAAACCAGACCGGGCGCGCGCCCAGCTTGTCGCGCAGTGCTTCGCGGGCGGCCGGATCGCAGGGTTCGACCGGGGCAAGGCGGGCCAGGGCGCCCGTGGGGTGAACCCGCCCCCGCCCCCGCAGCGCCGCTTCGATGGCCTGCGCGGCGGCCGGGCCGACCGCATGGATCTGATCGAATTCGCCCAGAACCGTGCGCAGCCGGGCGGGCAGCAGACGCCAGCGGCCGGGCAGGAAGGGGTCTTGCGCCTCGATCAGGAACAGGCCGATCCGGTTGAGACGCGCGCAGTCGATCAGCGTCGCGGGAAGCGCATCCCCGGCGATGACAATGGCGCCGATGGCATGGGTGGCCAGAAAGCCTTCGACCGCGCGCGCGTTCTCCGGGTCTGGCGTGCCGTCCCCGGTGACCAGCGTATCCGGCGCATTGGGCATGTCGCCGATCATGTCCGCCAGGATCGCCAGCGCCGGGCGCAGCTCGGGCGCGGTGGCATGCAGCCAGACCGCGCGCACCCTGCCCTGCGCCGCCGTCACTGCCCTGCCCCCTGGACGGGCAGGTCCGGCCGCGGGTTCAGGCCGCCGACCAGCACCTTGTGCAAGCCCTGCCCGGCGGCAACGACGCCCGGGTTCTTCGCCCCGGCACCGTTGAAACGCAGCCCGCCGCCAGAGCGGTTGGTGACAAGCGCCCCGGCTTCGGTGGCGATCAGCGCCGACGCGGCGATATCCCAGTCCCAGACATCGCGAAGCGTCAACATCCCGTCAAAGCGGCCCTGCGCCACCAGCGCCAGACGCCAGGCCAGCGAGGGGCGAAACTGCCGCCGCACCGGCGGCACGCCCTGCGGCCAGTGACGCGCCTCGAAGGCGGGCCGCGCGGCCAGAACGCAGGCCTGGCCGGGATCCGACGGATCGGTGGCGCGAATCGGATCGCCGTTCAGCGATGCGCCGCCCCCCAGCCGCGCGGCATACATCAGGTCCAGCATCGGCAAGAACACCGCCGCCGCCACGGGCACGCCGCCGCGCACCACGGCCAGCGCATGGGCGAAGCCGGGTTGGCCGTCGATGAAGGCGCGCGTGCCGTCGATCGGGTCGATCACGAAAGTGGCGGCGGTTTCCAGCCGGGCGGTGGCGTTCAGCGGATCGCTTTCCTCGGACAGCCAGCCATAGTCGGGCCGCGCAGCCTGCAAACGCGCGAGCAGGAAGTCGTTGACCTCCAGATCGGCCTCGGTCACCGGGCCTTGTCCGTCGCCCTTGTCCCAGATCTTCGGGCGCTGCCTGAAGTGGCGCGCTGCGATCCGCCCGGCCCCCCGGGCGGCTTCGGCCAACAAGGCCAGATCCTGCGTGTTCGGGTCAGCTGCCGGCAATCGTCAGCCCCTCGACCAGCAGCGATGGCACCAGCCGGCTCAGATGCGGGCGCGCGTCATTGGCTGCGGTCAGGCGCATCAGCATGTCGCGCAGATTGCCGGCGATGGTGCATTCGTTGACCGGATAGGCGATTTCGCCGTTTTCCACCCAGAAGCCTGAGGCCCCGCGCGAATAATCGCCGGTATTGGGGTTGATCGTGGAGCCGATCAGCGAGGTGACCAGCAGTCCGGTTCCCATATCGCGGATCAGGTCATCGCGGCTTTGCGTGCCGGGCGTCAGCACGATGTTGGACAGGCTGGGCGATGGCGGGGCGCCGGGGCCGCGCGCGGCATTGGCGGTGCTGTGCAGGCCCAGCTTGCGAGCGGTGGCCAGATCCAGCACCCAGCCTTGCAACACGCCGTCCTGCACCAATGCCCGGCGCCGGGTTTCCAGCCCTTCGGCATCGAACGGGCGCGTGCCGGCGATACGCGCGCGCAGCGGATCCTCGATCAGGTCCATGCCGGCGGGCAACACCGCCTGCCCCAGCGCATCGCGCAACCATGACGCCCCGCGCGCGATGGCGCTGCCGTTGATCGCGCTGGTCAGATGGCCGATCAACGACGCGCTGATGCGCTCGTCATACAGGACCGGATATCCGCCCGATGGCGGCTTGCGGCTGCCGGCGCGCTGCGCGGCGCGCTCGCCCGCTTCGCGGCCGATGCTTTCAGTGCTGGGCAGGTCCGCCTGGAAGATCCGGCCTTCGCTGGACCAGTCGCGCTCCATCGCCGTGCCTTCGCCGGTGATCGCCACGCAGGAGACATGCCGCGATGTGCGCGCATAGCCGCCCTGAAACCCGTTGCTGGCGGCCAGACACACCTGCCGGGCGCTATACGCCGCCGAGGCCTGATCGACCTGCGACACGCCGGCGACGCCCTGCGCAGCCGCTTCGGCGCGGCGGGCGTCGTCTTCCAGCTGGGCGGGGTCGGGTTCGTCGCTGGGGTCGAACAGTTCCAGCCCGTCGGCGTCCCGGCGGGCGGACAATTGGTCCGGGTCGGCCAGCCCGGCAAAGGGATCCTCGGGCGCCTCGCGCGCCATGGCGACCGCGCGCTCTGCCATCAAGGCCATCGTTTCAGGCCGCGCATCCGAACTGGACACGCAAGCCTGGCGCTGCCCCACCAGCACCCGCAGCCCCAGATCCAGCCCTTCGGCGCGTTCGGCATGTTCCAGCCGCCCGCCGCGCACATCGATCGACACCGAGGTGCCGTCGATCACGATCGCATCGGCGGCATCGGCACCAGCGGCGCGCGCGGCGTCCAGCAACGCCTGGGCAAGGTCAAAGGTCATGGCGGTTCTATCCCTGTCTGTCCAGGTGATGACTAGCCTCTGTTGACGGGGATGAGAACCGCCAACCCGCCGCAACGCGCCAATTTTGATGTTTGGACAGGTGGCTGGCGGGGATCATCCAGCCGCCATCAGGGCCGGATGGCGGCCGGGTCCGCGTCGGAATACAGCCGCTCCACCAGATCGGCCCGGCGCGCCAGCAGCTTGCGGAAGTTCAGATTGCCCTTGGCCGTGACCTCGCCGTCGCCCATCGACGGGGGATCGGCCATGACCAGCGCCCGACGGATCGCGGTCGCGGATCCTTCATCCGGCGCGGGCTTCAACCGCTCCGCGATCTCGTGCGCGTTGCGAGCGATCAAGGCGCCGCCGTCTTGCGTCGCCCCCTCAGCCGTAGCGGGGGTCGGAACGATCAGCACCCCCACCTGCGTGCGATCCGCGCCGGTGATGACGACATCCGCCGCCAGCCCCTTCAGCCTGGCCAGCACCTCCAGCCGCAATCCGGCGGCGCGCACCCAGGTGCCGCTGCTCAGCTTGAATTCCTCGGCCAGGCGGCCATCGAACCGCATCCCCAGATTGACCTGCGCGGGATCGACGAAGCGCATCGCGTCGCCGGTGATGAAATACCCCTCGTCATCGAACGCCTCGGCGGTCTTTTGCGGATCGTTCAGGTAACCCGGGGTGATCGTGTCGCCCTTGACGCGCACGTCATAGCGGTTGTCGTCACCCGCTGGCACCAGCTTGATGGCGACCCCGGGCAGCGGCACGCCGATGATCCCCGATTGAGGCGTGAATTCATGCTGGATCAGCGCGGCGGGGGCGGTCTCGGTCAGGCCCCAGCTGGAATTGAACAGCGGCATGTCGCCCCGGACCTCACGCGCCATGGTCTCCAGATCGGCCCAGACATCCTGCGGCAGCGACGCACCGGCATAGAACAGCATGTCCAGGTTTTGAAAGAACCGCTGTTTCAGCGCGGCGTCTGCCTGCATCGCGTCGCGCAGCATGGCAAAGCCCATGGGCACGTTGAACGCGATGGTCGGCGAGATGTCTTGCAGGTTGTCCAGCGTATGCTGCGCCAGCGCCGGGATCGGCTTGCCGTTGTCGATATGCAGCGTGCCGCCATTGGCCAGCACCAGATTGAAATTATGCGAGCCGCCAAAGACGTGGTTCCACGGAAGCCAGTCCAGCAGCACCGGCGGATGATCGGCCAGGAAGGGCAGGCAGGCTTTCAGCTGCGCCTGGTTGGTGCACATCATGCGCTGCGTGGTGATGACCCCCTTGGGGTGAGAGGTCGATCCCGAGGTCAGCAGGTATTTCGCCACCGTGTCCGGCGTGACGGCGGCATTCAGCGCCGACACATCGCCCGACGCGTTCAGCAGGGTGTCAAGCGCCGTGTGCCCCGCGCCCGGGTTGGTGCTGACCAGCTTTTCCATCCCCGCCATGACCGGAATGGACAGCGCCGCACCATAACGGTCGCCGTCATCGGCAAAGACGACGCGCGGCTGGATCATGCCGATCACCCTTTCCAGCACCGGATGGGCGGCGGGGATCAGCGCGTATTGTTCGGCCACGGGAACGGTGGGGACGCCGATATACTGCGCGGCCAGTGTCAGCAACGCGTGGTCGATGCCATTGCCCGAGACGATCAGGATCGGCGTCTGCGCGGTCAGGCCGCGATCAACCAGCGCGGCGGCAAGGGCCCGTGTGCGCTCCAGCGCATCCGAATAGGTCACGCGGCGCCAGCCATCGGCTGAGCGTTCCGCAAGAAAAACCCGGTCAGGGGCGGCCTGCGCCCAGCCCTCCAGCCAGTCGGTCGCGCAGCGGGCAACCGGGTCCATCGGGATATTGCTGGTCAGCAGGATCGAGCCGTCGGCCCGGTCCTGGCGGCGCGCGTCATGCGCGCGGTATTGAGACCCGCTCATGGGTGTTCCTTTCGCTGCGTTCGGACTGCCCGTTACGCGCGATCTTGCGCAGGGCCGTATGAAGGGTTCCCAATGTCCCCGCGTCGATCCCGTCTGAGACGCGCGCGTCATGCGCCGCCACCGCCTGCGTTGCGCGGTCGCAAAGATGGCGGCCTTTCAGCGTCGGTGACAGCTCATAGGCGCGGCGATCCTCTGGCGCGCGGACCCGTTCGACGGTTTCGGCGTGCTCCAGATCGTCCAGGATCAGCACCAGATTGGGGCGCTCGATCGACAGAACCTCGGCCAGGCGGCTTTGGCGAATGCCGGGATTGGCGCAGACCACGGCCAACACAGAATAGGTCACCATCCGCAACCCGAAGGGCGCCAGCGTGGCGTTCAGATCGGCCTGAACGGCGTTGAACGCGCGCTTCATGTCATAGCCGATGAACCGGCGCAGGACCGCGTCGCCGGGCGTCTGATCGGCTGTGTCACCTGTGTCCCGGCGCGCTGTTTCTGGACGTGATGTCATGCTCCACCTCTCGATATGATTACATGACATAATCATTTTTCTGTCAAGCGGCGCGCATGAAAAAGGGGGCCAGTCCGGCCCCCCTTTGTCGACTTGAATTCGCACCCCGTCAGGAGATCAGGAACAAGGTGATGACGGGGAACGCCACAAGGATCGCCACGCGCACCAGATCCGAGGCCACGAAGAACATCACCGCCTTGTAGGTCTCGATCATCGGCGT
>CAJQNQ010000093.1 GCA_905479725.1 uncultured Paracoccaceae bacterium
GTGTAGGGTCAGCCATTTTCGGTGCGCGCGGCTGATTGGGCTACATCAGGTGGCCGCTTTTTGTGGCTTTGACATCCAGATAACCGGTATTTTCAGGTGTTCGCCCGACCCGAAGCGCGACGCGTTCCACCACTTCGATGCCATTGGCGCCAAGCATGTCGACCTTGGCGGGGTTGTTTGTCATCAATCGGGCCGCGTGGAACCCCATTTCGCGCAGGATCGCCGCGCCCAGACGGAAATCACGTTCGTCATCCTCAAATCCCAACCGGTGGTTGGCTTCGACCGTGTCAAAGCCCTGATCTTGCAACGAATAGGCCCGCATCTTGTTGGCCAGCCCGATCCCGCGCCCCTCTTGATTGAGATACAGCAAAATGCCCGCGCCCGCGTCCTGCATCGCCGCAAGCGCGCCGTGAAGCTGCGGTCCACAATCGCATTTCAGCGATCCCAGCACATCACCGGTGAAACAGGCGGAATGCAGGCGCGCCAGAACCGGGGTGTCGCGCGGGGGGCGCCCCACCTCGATGGCATAATGTTCGACCCCGCCGTCATCGGGGCGAAAGACGTGCAGCCGCCCGGCCCCGGCCAGCCGCATCGGCAACCGGGCCGAAACAACCGCATTGAGCCGGGTCTCGTCGGTGACGGTCTCTTGGGTTGCCAGATGCGTCAGGTCCAGCCCCTCGCAGCGCGCGGCCAGGTCAGGGCCGGTAACCACCACGGCGGCAGGCAGCAATTGCGCCGATTTCAGCAGCGCGATGGCGGCGCGGTGCAGTTCCGCGGGGCTCTCGCGCTGGCTGGTCAGCGGCCCTTTCATCGGATGGCTCAGATCATCGGCCGGGTCCGCCAGCGCGCGGATCCAGCCGGTGCCGGCGTCGTCCGGCAGCACGATCCGGGCCAGGTCCCCGTCATAGGCGCGGGCCTTCAGTGTTTGCGCGCGGTGGGTCGTCAGCACCACAACCGGCGCCCCCAGGGCCCGCATGGCCGTCAATCGGGGCGGCAGCAGGGTCTCGGCCGATGCCACCAGCGCAGCGCTGTCGCCCTGCGTCAGCACAACGGGCAGCCCCATGCGCAGATCGGCGCGGGCGCGATTGAGGCGTTCAAGGGGGCCGGGCGACAGGGTCATGGGGACCTATGCTGAAACAATTCAGCCCCGGATGTAAGACAGGACGGGCGAAATTGAAACATATGCCGGTCATTCGACACGAGCGCGTGAGAAAGGGCGCGGTTGCTTGAACTGTCGCCCGCGTGGGCGCACCTAGGAAGAAAGGCGCGACGACGATGCGAGAGGAGACAAGATGTCGAAACTGAACAAGATCCTGCTGGTGGACGATGACGATGACCTGCGCGACGCGCTGGCCGAACAATTGGTCGCCACCGAGGAATTCGACACGTTCGAGGCCGACAGCGGCGCCTCGGCGATGGAGCGCGTGCGCGACGAACAATATGACCTGGTGATCCTGGATGTCGGCCTGCCGGATACCGATGGCCGCGAATTGTGCAAGCGAATGCGCAAGGCCGGCGTGAAATGCCCGGTGTTGATGCTGACCGGCCATGATTCGGACGCCGATACGATTCTGGGGCTGGAATCGGGCGCCAACGACTATGTGACCAAGCCCTTCAAGTTCCCGGTGCTGCTGGCCCGCATCCGCGCGCAGCTGCGCCAGCACGAGCAATCGGAAAACGCCGTGTTCCAGCTGGGGGACTACCAGTTCAAGCCGGCGCAAAAGATGCTGGTCGATGCCAGCGACCGAAAGATCCGGCTGACCGAAAAGGAAACCAACATCCTGAAATTCCTTTACCGCGCGCCCGAGGGGCTGGCCCCGCGCGAGGTGCTGCTGCACGAGGTGTGGGGGTATAACGCCGGCGTCACCACGCACACGCTGGAGACGCATATCTACCGGCTGCGCCAGAAGATCGAGACCGATCCGTCGAACGCGCGCCTGTTGGTGACCGAGCCGGGCGGATACAGGCTGGTGCCGTGACACCGCGGCCCGGGCGGACAAATTGCTGACAAATTTACGAGTGATAAAGGTTTCAATGAGAGTCTGTTCTCATGTTTCTCCCTCCCCCTGCGCGTCGGGGTCATGGCGCGCTTCCTCCCTGTTGGACTTTGGCCGAGCCTTTGCTCGGCCACTTTTTTTTGATCCAGAAGCCGTTGATTGATTCAGATCAAAGCCCCATCTGACATGTATGTTCTACAGATAACTCCTCCCTGTTGGACTATGCCCCGCCCGGCCCCGTGCCCGCGGGGCATTTCTTTGCCGGTTTCCCCGACAGAGCGCGGCGTGTAGACCGGTGCCAATAGCAGCGGAACACGGGGAGCGCGTATGGGTTTTACACTTGCCACATGGAACATCAATTCGGTGCGGCTGCGCGCCGGGCTGGTGGAAAAGCTGCTGACCGAAGAGGCACCCGATGTGCTGTGCCTTCAGGAATGCAAGAGCCCGGTCGACCTGATCCCGGTCCAGCAGTTCGCGTCGCTTGGCTATGGGCATGTCGTGGCGCGCGGGCAGAAGGGCTATAACGGCGTGGCGATCGTGTCACGCTTGCCGCTGCACGATGCCGGGCATATCGACTGGTGCGAGAAGGGCGACGCGCGCCATGTCGCCGCCCGGTTGGAAAACGGCGTCACCATCCACAATTGCTACGTTCCGGCGGGCGGCGATGTGCCTGACCGCGCGGTAAACGACAAGTTTGGCCACAAGCTGGATTTCGTGGCCGAAATGCGCGACCGGTTTCGCGCCGACAAGCCGGGCAAATCCATTCTGGTGGGGGATCTGAACATTGCCCCGCGAGAGGACGATGTCTGGAGCCACAAGCAGTTGCTCAAGGTTGTCAGCCATACCCCGGTCGAGGTGGCGGCCTTTGTCGAGGCGCAGGCGGCCGGGGGCTGGGTGGATGTCACCCGCCAGGACATTGTCGAGGGGCCGCTTTACACTTGGTGGTCTTATCGCGCGCGCGACTGGGACGCGGCCGACAAGGGGCGGCGACTGGATCACATCTGGGCCAGCGCAGACATTGGCGCGGCGGCGCATGGGTCACGGGTCTTGCGCGCCGCGCGGGGCTGGGAAAAACCCAGCGATCACGCGCCGGTGTTCGCAACGTTTGATCTGTAGGGCGACCCTGTTGGAGCCGCGGCGCCTGTTACGCGCGGCGCGCGGGGCATCGAGCCCCTTGCGCCGCCACGCGGGCGCGTGCGGGGCGCTGCCCCCGCGCCTGCGGCGCTCCCCCGGGATATTTACGGACAGATGATGTCAAAGGGCGCTCATCGCCCGGGCGACGGCATGTCCGAGCGTCCGGTGAGCCGGCCCCTCCAGGTGCACACCGTCGATGGCGCTGACGCCAACATGCTCGCCGGCGTCCAGAAAGCCGACCCCCCGGTTCTGCGCCAGATCCCGCAGCAGCGGCGCCAGCGATTTTGACTTTTGCGCCCCACCCCAGAACTCCGTCGCCAGAACGCCGGTTTCCAGCACCGGGGCGGGGGCGATCAGCAGCAGCTTGAAGCCGGAACCACGGTCTTGCATCTCGTCCCCGAGCGCCAGATCCAGAAGCGCGGCAATCCCGCCGGCGATGGTCTGGGGGCTGGCGGCAAAGCGGGCCTTGCAGTCGTTCGTGCCCAGCATGATCGTCAGCGCATCGATTGGTGCGTGGCTTTGCAGCGCCTGCCGCAGCGCCGGATAGCCGTTCATGATCCCGTCCATCACCGGATCGTCAAACCCGGTGGTGCGGCCTGGCAGCCCCTCCTCGATCAGCGCGCAGCCCAGCGTCTGCGCCATGACACCCGGCCACCGGATCGCTGGCGGATAGCGCCCGGCTGCGGGGCGCGATGTCATCGGTGATGTGCCGTGGGTGTTGCTGTCACCAAAGGTCAGAACGGTTTGCATGGGCGCAGAATGCGCAGCCTGGAATGCGTTGTCCAGCACTTGCCCCTTGGCGTGGGGCAACGGGGAACGCATATAGGGGCAAAGCGATTGTGCAAGAGGATAGCCATGCTGGGCAATTTGGATCAGAGCGCCGCCACGGGTGGGTGGATCAAGGATACGTCGGAAGCGGACTTCATGGCCGATGTTGTCGAGGCCAGCCAGGAGGTTCCGGTCATCGTCGATTTCTGGGCGCCGTGGTGCGGCCCGTGCAAGACGCTGGGCCCCGCGCTGGAGGCCGCTGTGAACGCGGCGGGCGGCAAGGTGCGGATGGTCAAGATCAATGTCGATGAGAACCAGGGCATCGCCGGTCAGTTGCGGATCCAGTCGATCCCGACCGTTTATGCGTTTTTCCAGGGCCGGCCCGTGGATGCGTTTCAGGGTGCGCTGCCGGCGTCGGAACTGAAGGCGTTTGTCGACAAGCTGACCGCGCTGGCGGGCGATGATGGTCTGGGCGCTGCGCTGGACGAGGCCGAGGCGATGCTGGCCGAAGGCGCGGCGGCAGATGCCGCCGAGGTGTTCGCCGCGATCCTGGGGCAAGAGCCGGAGAACGCGGCGGCTCTGGGCGGTCTGGCGCGCGCGCATATTGCCGCCGACACGCTGGATCAGGCCGAGGCCCTGTTGGCCAACGCGCCCAAGGCGATTGCCACGGCGCCCGAGGTCGACGCCGCGTGCGCGCAGCTGGCGCTGGCGCGGCAGGCGGAAAACGCCGGGCCGGTGGATGACCTGCGCGCGGTGCTGGAGCAGAGCCCTGACAACCATCAGGCGCGCTTCGATCTGGCGCAGGCGCTGCACGCGCAGGGCGACGTCGAAGCGGCTATCGACACGCTGCTGGATCTGTTTCGCCGCGACCGCGAGTGGAACGATGGCGCGGCCAAGGCGCAATTGTTCACCATCTTCGAGGCGCTCAAACCCAACGACCCGCTGGCCCAGAAGGGCCGCAGGCGATTGTCGTCGATGATATTTGCCTGAGGCGGGTGAAGGATTATGTCTGCGTCATGCTGAACGTTGACAACCTGCCCGAAACCATACCGATCTTCCCGTTGCCGGGCGCCTTGCTGCTGCCGCGTTCGGATTTGCCGCTGCATATCTTCGAGCCGCGCTATCTGCGGATGCTGGACGATTGTCTGAAAACCGATGCGCGGCTGATCGGCATGATCCAGCCGCGCAGCGTGCCCAGTGGCGAGGGCGAGCGGTTGCACAGCATCGGCTGCGCCGGGCGACTGACCTCGTTTCAGGAAACCGAGGACGGGCGCTACATGATTTCGCTGTCCGGGATCTCGCGGTTTCGCTTGCTGGAGGAGGTCGAGCAGGGCCAGACATCCTATCGCCGCGGGCGGGTGTCCTGGTCCGGGTTCGAGCGCGATCTGGGCCCGTCGGAGCGGGACGGGCAGTTGGACCGCGCGGTGTTTCTGGACCTGCTGGCGCGCTATTTCGACGCGGTATCACTGTCGACGGAATGGGCCAGCCTGAAAGAGGCGGATGACGAAACGCTGCTGAACGCGCTTTCGATGCTGTGCCCGTTCGCGCCCGAAGAACGCCAGGCGCTGCTGGAGGCGCCGTCGCTGGCCACACGGCGCGAAACGCTGGTGACATTGATGGAATTCGCCTTGCGCGGCGATGGCGGATCGAACCGGGAGACGGTGCAATGAGCGAGAGCGCGAAAGCCGAACGGCACATGCTGGAGGCGCTGGTCTGTCCGGTGACCCAGGGCCAGTTGTCGTATGATGCGCAGACGCAAGAGCTGGTTTCGCGCACCGCGCATCTGGCGTTTCCGATCCGCAATGGCATTCCCATCATGCTGGCGTCCGAAGCCCGCGAGCTGGACTGATTACCCGAAGCGGGTTTGCCAGCAGGGCAGGATGTCGTTGGGCGCGGGCGAGGCGTGGTAGACACCGCGCGCAACCGCCCGGCTCAGGCACAGCGCGGCGGCGTGGCCCAGTTCCAGCGCGCCGCCGTCTGCCAGCGGGCGCAACCCGGTCGATGCGGCAAACACCAGATCGCCGTCATGCGGGGTGTGCGCGGGCATGATGGCGCGCGCCATGCCGTCATGCGCGGCGATGGCCAGGCGCGTGGCCTGCGGCTTGTCCAGCACGGCATCGGTGGCGATGATGGCAATCGTCGTGGCCTCGCCCAGCCGCTTCAGGGGGGGCGGGAACAACGGGGGTGTGAGGGTTGCGATGCCGCGCCCGCCGAACTCGCCGTCCATTTCAAACGGGGCGGCCCAGAAATGCGCGGTGTCGCCCACGGTGAGGCTGCCCACCGCGTTGACCGCCACCAGCGCGCCGACAGTGACGCCTGACGGCAGAACCAGCGACGCCGACCCAAGCCCGCCTTTCAGCCCCGCCACGGTGCAGCCGGTGCCCGCGCCCGCGCTGCCCAGCGTGAAATCCCGGGCGCAGGCGTTGAGCGCGGCACGGCCCAGCGCCGGATAGGGGTTGTCCTCCCAATTCTTGTCGCCGCCATTGAGCAGGTCGAACAGGATCGCGCCCGGAACGATGGGCACCCGCGCGGCGCCGACGGCAAAGCCGCGCCCCATCGCCAGCAACCCGTCCGCCACGCCTTGCGCCGCACCCAGCCCAAAGGCCGAGCCGCCCGCCAGCACCAGTGCGTCCACCGCCTGCACCATGCGGTCAGGCGCCAGCAGGTCGGTTTCCCGTGTGCCCGGGGCACCGCCCATCACATGCACTCCGGCCACCATGGGCTGATCGCCCAGCAGCACCGTCGCACCGCTTTTCAACCGGGCATCGTCGGCGTTGCCCACGCCGAGCCCGGGAACATCGGTGATCAGGTTGCGCGGGCCAGGGGCAGGGGCGGGCATGAGGGATCCTGTCGATTGGTGCCACCCGAAGCATAGGCCCTGCCCAGTGCGCGGTAAACTGCTGGGCAGAACGGCACAAACGCGCTACCACCAAGGGGATTTGATCAAAAAGCGCAGCCATGGCCGAAACCGGTTCCCCCCTTTCAGGCAAGATGACCGAGCATGAAGCGACCTATCGCAGGTTGCGCGACATGCTGATGCATGGCGATTTGGCGCCCGGGCAGAAGGTCACGTTGCAGGGCATCACCGCGACGCTGGGCGCGGGCATGACCCCGGTGCGCGAGGCTCTGCGCCGGCTGACCGCCGAGGGTGCGCTGACCCTGCATGAAAACCGCCGCATTTCGGTTCCCCATCTGACTGGCGCGCAGTTGCGCGAACTGGCCTTCGCCCGGCTGGCGCTGGAGCCGCAACTGGCGGCGCTGGCGCTGCCGGGGCTGGGCGCCGAGCGCATCGCGCGGCTGCAGGCGCTGGATGAAGCCGTGGACACCGCCATTCAGAACGGCGACATCGCCGGCTATCTGGCGGCCAATCACCGGTTTCATTTCCTGCTGTATGACGCGGCGACTGCACCGATCCTGATATCGCTGGTGCATTCGCTGTGGCTGCGTTTCGGCCCCTCTCTGCGGCTGGTGATCGAGGGGGGCGGCACCTCCGGGCCGGATCGGCACAAGGACGCGCTGGCGGCGATGCTGGCGGGCGACGCCGACGCGCTGGGCGCGGCGATTCGGGGTGATATCGAACAGGGGATCGACCGGGTGCAGGCGGCGCTGGGGTCCGGGGCCTGAGCCCTCGCGGAATTTGATCAAATTCTATTGCCGACGCACGCCCCCCGCCGTATCGTGCGGGCAATCCCCATCAGCGACTCGACTGCCCGAACGGAGCTTTCCATGCGTCAGATCACCAATCACATGCCCACCGCCGAATTGCGGGCGCTGGATGCCGCGCATCACATGCACCCGTTTACCCAGAATGAGGGGCTGGCGCAGAAAGGCGCGCGGATCATCACCCGCGCCAATGGCGTCACGCTGACGGATTCCGAGGGGCACGAGATCATCGACGGCATGGCCGGGCTGTGGTGCGTCAATATCGGCTATGGCCGTCAGGAACTGGCCGACGTGGCCGCGCGGCAAATGGTGGAACTGCCGTTCTACAACACCTTCTTCCAGACCAGTCATGTCCCCGCCATCGCCCTGGCCGCGCGGATCGCCGAACTGGCGCCGGGGGATCTGAACCATGTGTTCTTCGCCGGGTCCGGGTCCGAGGCAAATGACACCAACATCCGCATGGTGCGCCATTACTGGGCGCTGAAGGGCAAGCCGGAAAAATCGATGATCATCAGCCGCAAGAACGGCTATCACGGCTCGACAACGGGCAGCGGCAGCCTGGGCGGCATGGCGGCGATGCACGCGCAGGGCGGCTTGCCCATTCCGGGGATCGAACACATCGACCAGCCCTATTGG
>CAJQNQ010000094.1 GCA_905479725.1 uncultured Paracoccaceae bacterium
ACCCGATGCCCCGCTACAACGCCCCGGTCAAGGACATGCAGTTCATCCTTCACGATGTGCTCAAGGCTTCCGACAGCGACATTCCCGGCTATGCCGATCTGGAGCGCGATTTCACCGCCGCCATCCTGGACGAGGCCGCCAAGCTGGGCACCGATGTCCTGGCCCCGCTGAACGCCGTCGGCGATGTCGAGGGCTGCCGCCTGGAAAACGGTGTCGTCCACACGCCCACCGGCTTCAAGGAAGCCTTCGAGGCGATGAAGGAGGGCGGCTGGAACGGCATCGACCTGCCCGAGGAATACGGCGGCCAGAACATGCCCTATGTGCTGGGCATCGCTGTCGCCGAGGTCTTTGCCTCCGCCAACATGGCGTTCAACATGTATCAAGGCCTGACGCATGGCGCGATCAACGCGCTTCTGGCCCATGCCAGCCCCGAACAGAAAGATACCTATCTGCCGAAGATGGCCTCGCTGGAATGGACCGGCACCATGAACCTGACCGAGCCCCATTGCGGCACGGACCTGGGCCTGATCCGCACCAAGGCCGAACCGCAGGACGATGGCAGCTACAAGATCAGCGGCCAGAAGATCTTCATTTCAGCCGGGGATCATGACCTGGCCGAGAACGTCATCCATCTGGTGCTGGCCAAGGCGCCCGGCGGTGGCGAAGGCACCAAGGGTATCAGCCTGTTCATCGTGCCGAAGTTCCTGGTCAACGAAGACGGCAGCCTGGGCGCGCGAAACGGCGTATCGGTCGGCAAGATCGAAGAGAAGATGGGCATCCACGGCAATTCGACCTGCGTGATGAACTATGACGAAGCCACAGGTTACCTGGTCGGCGAACTGCACAAGGGCATGCGCGCCATGTTCGTGATGATGAACGAGGCGCGCCTGGGCGTCGGCCTGCAAGGCTATGCGCAAGCCGAAGCCGCATATCAGAACGCGCTGGACTACGCCAAGGATCGCCTGCAAGGCCGCGCCGTCACCGGGGTTGAAAACCCCAATGGCCCCGCCGATCCGCTGATCGTGCACCCCGATATCCGCCGCTCGCTGATGGATCAGAAAAGCTTTGTCGAAGGCGCGCGGGCGTTCACCTTCTGGGGGGCGCATCTTCTGGACCGCGGTCACCGGCTTGGCGACAAGCAGGCCGCCGATCTCATGTCGCTGCTGACCCCGGTCATCAAGGGATTCCAGACCGATGTCGGCTTCGACATGACGATCAAGGCCCAACAGGTGTATGGCGGCCACGGCTATATCGAGGAATGGGGCATGTCGCAATTCGCCCGCGACGCCCGGATCGCGATGATCTACGAAGGCGCCAACGGCGTTCAGGCGCTGGACCTGGTGGGCCGCAAGTTGGCGGCTGAAGGCGGCAAGCCGGCGATGGCCTTCTTCGAAATGATCAAGGGTTTCATAAAGGACAACGAAGGCAACGAGGCGCTGCAAAAGGACTTCCTGGAACCGCTGAAAGCCGCATCCAAGGATCTTCAGGCCGCGATGATGTTCTTCATGCAAGGCGGCATGAAGAACCCGAACGCCGCGCTGGCCGGCTCGAACGATTTCATGCACATGTTCGGCCATGTCTGCCTGGGTTACATGTGGGCGATGATGGCCAAAGCCAGCGCCGAGGCCTTGTCAAACGGCACCCCTGACGCCACGTTCCACGAGACGAAGCTGGCAACCGGCCGCTACTATATGGCGCGGCAACTGCCCGCGACGGGGATGCACCTGGCGCGCATCCTGTCGGGCGCAGAGACGGTGATGGCGCTGTCGGCCGACCAGTTCTGATGGACACGGCGGGCGGCGTTCAACACGCCGCCCGCAACAGCGGAGAGACCATGCCGAAACGCCTGCGCCTGACCCGCCGATTTCCCGTTGCGATGACCGAAGACGGGTATCGCCGCTTGAAACGCTTCGCCGCCGAGGCCGGTCTGGACGAGGGCGAGGCGCTGTCCTTCCTGTTCGAGAATTTCGACAGCGTCACGCATTCCGAAAACCTGGGCCACCGCCTGCGCCTGTTCAATTCCGAACTGGAAGCGCGAAAGCGCTGAGTGCGGGCTTCCGGAGGAGCCAAGGATGACCCGATTGCCCCTGACCGCATCCCCCTGGATGACCGACGAGCATCAGATGCTCGGGGACATGACGCGTGCCTTCATCACCGAACAATGGGCCCCGCATTTTGAACGCTGGCGCAAGCAAGGCCAGATGGACTGCGAGACCTGGCGGCAGGCGGGCAAGATCGGCCTTCTCTGCGCCTCGATCCCCGAAGAATACGGCGGCGCGGGTGGTGATTTCGGGCACGAGGCGGTGATCAGTATGGAATCCAGCCGCGCCAATCTGTCCAGTTGGGGCAATGGCGTGCATTCCGGCATCGTCGCGCATTACATCCTGGCCTTTGGCACCGACGAGCAAAAGCAACGCTGGCTGCCAAAGATGGCCAGCGGCGAAATGGTCGCGGCCATTGCCATGACGGAACCCTCCACCGGGTCGGACCTTCAGGCGATCAGGACAAGGGCAATCCGCGATGGCAATGTCTACCGTCTGAACGGGCAAAAAACCTTCATCACCAACGGCCAACACGCCAATCTGATCATCGTTGCCGCCAAGACCGATCCTGAAAGCAAGGCCAAGGGCATGTCACTGATCGCCGTCGAAACCGACGGCGCCGAGGGCTTTGCGCGGGGGCGCAACCTGGACAAGATCGGGCTGAAAGCCGCCGACACGTCCGAACTTTTCTTCAACGACGTCGCCGTGCCCCCCGAAAACATCCTGGGCGGCGCCGAGGGGCAGGGCTTTGTTCAACTGATGCAGCAACTGCCGCAGGAGCGGCTGATCATCGGCTGCGGCGCGGTCGGCGCGATCGAGGGCGCGGTCGAGCGCACCATTGCCTATTGCAAGGAGCGCGAGGCCTTCGGCCAGCCGATCATCAATTTCCAGAACACCCGGTTCAAACTGGCCGAATGCAAGACCAATGCGGTCGTAGCCCGGTCCTTCCTGGACAGCTGCATCAGCGCCCATTTGAAAGGCGAACTGTCGGTCGAAATGGCCGCCATGTGCAAATACTGGCTGACCGACCTGCAAGGCCGGGTGCTGGACGAATGCCTGCAACTGCACGGCGGCTACGGCTTCATGACCGAATACGCGGTGGCTGAAATGTGGACAGACGCCCGGGTGCAACGCATTTACGGCGGCACAAACGAGATCATGAAAGAACTGATCGGGAGGTCGCTGTGACATCCCACGTCCCGACGTCCGCCGGACACCAAAAGAGTGAGTATTTGTTGAAAGATGAAGCCAACAGGGTTGCGCCCCACTGGTCACGGGTCCGGGCCCGATATTCACAGCGGGGCGACTTCACCTTTCGCGGTCATCGGCTCTCCAGCCTGTACCGCGCCGATCAATTTGGCGATAATTGGTTAAAACTGCCTGAACGCCCGGCTTCATCTTTCCAAAAATACTCAAAAGACACCCGCGCCACCCGCGCGGCGCTGGGAGGAGCGCACATATGACAGCCAAACTCTATTGCTTCGGCGAATCCGGTCATTCCTACAAGGCCGCGCTGGCTGCGACCCTGGCCGGCTATGACTGGGAGCCGCGTTTCGTCGATTTCTTCAAGGGCGAGAACCGCAGCCCGGACTTTCTGGCGATCAACGAAATGGGCGAATGTCCCGTGCTGGTTGACGGCGATCTCACGCTGACCCAGTCGGGCGTCATCCAGCGCCATATCGTTCGGGCCACTGGCAAACTGGGCGGCGCCCCGGGCGACGAGGACGAGGTGCTGCGCTGGATCCTGTGGGACAACCACAAGTTCAGTTCGCAAATCGGGATGCTGCGCTTCCTGATGAACTTCTTGCCGCCCGAAAAGCAGCCCAAGGAGGTGATCGGTTTCACCACCGGCCGCGTGAAAGCCGCGTTCAAGACGTTGGAGGCCCATCTGGAAGGGCGCGACTGGATGGTCGGTGACGCCGTGACCATCGCCGACTGCACCTGCTGCGGTTATCTGTATTACCCCGAGCCCTTCGGCTTCGACCGCGCCGAATGGCCAAATATCGACCGCTGGCTGAGCAATATCGCCGCCCTGCCCGGTTGGAAGCACCCCTATGACATGATGCCCGGCAACCCCAATGACCGGGCAACCGCTTGAGGAGACCCCCCATGACTGAAGCCTATATCTATGACGCCGCCCGCACCGTTCGCGGCAAGGGCCGCAAGGATGGCAGCCTGCACGAAGTCACGGCCGCGCGTCTGTCGGCCATTGCGCTGAACGCCATCAAGGATCGCAACGATCTGGACACACGCGCCATCGAGGACGTGATCTGGGGCAACGTGACCCAGATCGGCGAACAGGGCGCCTGCCTTGCGCGGACCGCTGTTCTGGCGTCGGATTACGACGAAAGTGTGCCGGGCGTCAGCATCAACCGGTTCTGTGCCTCGGGCCTCGAGGCGGTGAACATGGCCGCCAACCAGGTGCGTGGCGGCGCGGGCATGGCCTATGTCGCCGGCGGCGTGGAATGCATGAGCCGCGTGCCGATGGGCACCGATGGCGGCGCGATTGCCGTCGATCCGCAGATCGCCTTTGACAACTATTTCGTGCCGCAGGGCATCAGCGCCGACATTATCGCCACGAAATACGGTTTCACCCGCGACATGGCCGATCAGATGGCCGTCGAAAGCCAGAAACGCGCGACGGCGGCCTGGGCGGATAACCGCTTTTCCCGGTCGATCGTGCCGGTGCGGGACATCAACGGCCTGACCATTCTGGACCATGATGAATTCATCCGCCCGCAGACCGACATGCAGAGCCTGGGCGCGCTGAAGCCCAGCTTCAAGGACATGGGCGAGGTGATGCCCGGTTTCGACAAGATCGCGCTGATGAAATACCCGGAACTGGAGCGGATCGAACATATCCACCACGCCGGGAACTCGTCCGGTATTGTCGATGGCGCCGCCGCCGTTCTGATCGGCAACAAGGAGTTTGGCGAGAAATACGGCCTGACCCCGCGCGCGCGCATCCGCGCCACCGCCAAGATCGGCACCGACCCCACGATCATGCTGACAGGCCCGGTGCCAGTGACCGAAAAGATCCTGCGTGAAAGCGGCATGAGCATCGATGACATCGACCTGTTCGAAGTCAACGAGGCCTTCGCCGCCGTTGTCATGCGCTTCGAGCAGGCGTTCGGCGTCGATCATGACAAGGTCAACGTGAACGGCGGTTCCATCGCCATGGGTCACCCGCTGGGCGCGACCGGCGCGATCATCCTGGGCACACTGCTGGACGAGCTGGAGCGCACCGGCAAGGGCACTGGCCTGGTGATGTTGTGCATCGGCTCTGGCATGGGGGCCGCCACGATCATCGAGCGCGTCTGATGCCGAAGATCGACATCGCCACGGCGCCGCGCAAGACCGGATCCGTCTATCCCGAGCCTTACAATTCGTGGATGGCGGGCCGGTCGTCGGTGCGGCTGGGACAGGCGGCGGGGTTGACCCAGTTCGGCGTCAACATCGTGCATCTGGAACCCGGCGCGCCCGCATCCTTGCGGCACTGGCATCTGAAGGAGGACGAATTCGCCATGGTTCTGACCGGCGAATTGGTGCTGATCGAGGATGACGGCGAGACGCTGATGCGCGTGGGCGATTGCGCGGCCTGGAAAGCCGGGGTGGCCAATGCGCACCGGTTCGAAAACCGCTCGAACGCGCCGGCCAGTTTTCTGGTTGTAGGAACCAGCCAACCCGACGAGGTGGCGACCTATGGCGATGTCGACATGATGATTCACATGCAGGGGCAGAACCCGCCCCGCTTTACCTATCACGACGGCAGCGACTGGGCGGGGCCCCGCGATTTGCCGAGAGGAGAACAGAAATGACCGAATTCCATTATTCCGTGGGCGACGACGGTGTCGCCATCATCACCTGGGACGTCGCCGGCAAGTCGATGAACGTCTTTTCCTTCGAAGGGCAGGCCGAACTGGAGGCCGCCATCGATTCCGCGCTGGCGGATAACGCCGTGAAGGGCGTTGTCATCACCTCGGGCAAGGACACGTTTGCCGGGGGGATGGATCTGAACGTGCTGGCCGATCTGCGCACCAGCGCCGGCGACAACCCGGCGCAGGGCCTGTTCGACGGGATCAGCGCCATGCATGCCGTGCTGCGCAAGATCGAACGTGCCGGGATGGACCCCAAGACCAACAAGGGCGGCAAGCCGATCGCTGCGGCGATGACCGGCACGGGCATGGGTATCGGGCTGGAAATCCCGCTGGCCTGCCACCGGATCTTTGTTGCCGACAATCCGCGCACCCAGATCGGCCTGCCTGAAATCAAGGTTGGCATATTCCCCGGCGCGGGTGGCACGACCCGGCTGGCGTGGAAGCTGGGTGCCATGGCGGCGGCCCCGCTGTTGCTGGAAGGCAAGGCTTTGAACCCGGCCAAGGCCAAGGCCGCAGGTGTCATCGACGAGGTCGTGCCGGCGGATGAGTTGCTGACCCGCGCCCGTGACTGGGTGCTGAACGCCAAGGATGACGATCTGGTCAAGCCCTGGGACAAGAAGGGCTACAAGATCCCTGGCGGCGCGCCCTATTCGGCCCCGGGCTTCCCCACGTTCGTCGGCGCCGCGGTCATGGTGCATTCGAACACCTGGGGCGTTTACCCGGCGGCCAAGGCCTTGCTGAGCGCGGTCTATGAAGGCATGCAAGTGCCCTTCGACACCGCGCTGCGTATTGAAACGCGGCATTTCGTCAATGTGCTGATGAACCCGTCCTCCAGCGCCATGATCCGCAGCCTGTTTGTCAACAAGGGGGCGCTGGAAAAAGGCGCGAACCGGCCGGACGTGCCGGACGAGTGGGTCAAGAAGGTCGGCATTCTGGGCGCCGGCATGATGGGCGCGGGCATCGCCTATGTGTCGGCGGTGGCAGGGATCGAGGTGGTGCTGCTGGATTCG
>CAJQNQ010000095.1 GCA_905479725.1 uncultured Paracoccaceae bacterium
CAGCATGACCCGGCGCGGCGGCCCGGACAGCGCGGCGACGGCGCCGGCCATATCCGGCACCCGCTGCCAGGTGTCGCCGGGTTCCGGTTGCCACGGTGGGCGCGTCAGGGCGATCAGCGGCACACCGGCTTGTTGCGCGGCGCGCACGGCGTTGGTGCTCATTTGTGCGGCGAAGGGGTGGGTGGCGTCGACAAGATGGGTGACGGCGTGGTCGTGCAGATACGCCACCAGACCCGGCACGCCGCCAAAGCCGCCAATGCGCACCGGGATGGGCTGTTGCCGGGGACGCTCGACCCGGCCCATATAGGACAGGGTGGCCGGGATGCCTGCATCGGCCAGGGCGCGGCACAGGGCGCTGGCCTCGGTCGTGCCGCCAAGGACAAGGACATTGGGCATGGCTGAGGCTCCGCAGTGGCTGACGATCATCGGGTTGGGCGAAGATGGACCGGATGGCCTGCCGCCCGCAAGCCGCGAAGCGCTGGCCGGCGCCGAGATCGTGATGGGCGCGGCGCGGCATCTGGCCCTGTTGCCGGGGTTGCGGGCCGAGCGCGTGACTTGGCCGGTGCCCTTTGCCGAGGGCATCCCGCAGCTGCTGGCCTGTCGTGGCAAGCGGGTGGTGATGCTGGCCTCGGGCGATCCGTTCTGGTTCGGCGCGGGCACGGTGCTGGCGCGGCATCTGACGCCAGAGGAATGGCGCGCCTTTCCGGGGCCGTCCGTGTTCTCTTTGGCCGCCGCGCGGATGGGCTGGGGGCTGGAGAGCACGCTGTGCCTGGGATTGCACGCCGCGCCGCTGGCCCGGTTGCGGCCCCATCTGGCCCCCGGCATGCGCGCGCTGTTCACCCTGCGCGATGGCGGGGCGGTGGCGGAACTGGCGGCCTATCTGGTCGCCGAGGGGTTCGGCACGACCGAGATGACGGTGCTGGAGGCGCTGGGCGGGCCGCGTGAAAGGGTGCGCACGATCCGGGCTGAGGCCTGCGATCTGGGCGACGTGCAACACCCCGTCGCCTGCGCACTGTCTGTGGACGGTGACGGCGCGGTGTTGACCCGTGCCAGCGGGCAGGCCGATGACCTGTTCGCGCATGACGGCCAGATCACCAAGCGCCCGGTGCGCGCGCTGGCCCTGTCGGCACTGGCGCCGCGCGCGGGCGAACTTTTGTGGGACATCGGCGCGGGCTCTGGGTCCATCGGGATCGAGTGGCTGTTGAGCGATCCGGCGACGCAGGCGATTGGTTTTGAGGCCGACCCCGACCGCGCTGCCCGTGCCCGCGCCAATGCCGCACGGCTTGGGGTGGAGCGGTTGCAGATCATTGAGGCGCGCGCGCCAGAGGGGTTGGAGGGCCAGCCCCTGCCCGATGCGGTGTTCATCGGCGGTGGGCTGTCCCAGACGCTGCTGGAGAGGCTTTACGCCTTGCTGCCCGCCGGCACGCGGCTGGTCGCCCATGCGGTGACCCTGGAGTCCGAAGCGCTGCTGGCGCAGGCCCATGCCAACCGGGGCGGCAGCCTGTTGCGGATCGAACTGGCGCAGGCGCAGCCCATCGGGCGGTTGCGCGGCTGGAAAGCGGCCTATCCGGTCGTGCAATGGAGCGTGGTTCTGTGATCGTCGCGGGGTTCGGGTTTTCAACGCGCGCCGATGTCGCGTCTCTGGCTGACGCGCTGGCGCTGGCGCAAAATGGCCAGCCCCCCGTAACCGCGCTGGCGACATTGGCCGACAAGGCACCGCTGCTGGACGGGTTGGCGCGGGCCATGGGGGTGCCGGTGATCCCGGTCACAGAGCCCCTGCCCGACACCCCCACACGATCCGACCGATCGCTGTCCGAACGTGGCACCGGCAGCGTGGCCGAAGCCTGCGCGCTTGCCGCCGTGGGCCAAGGCGGCTATCTGCGCCAGACCCGGGTGATATCGGGGGATCGACTGGCCACCTGCGCCATCGCGCAAGGAGGAAACGCATGACAGTTCACTTCGTCGGTGCCGGCCCCGGCGCGCCGGACCTGCTGACCCTGCGCGGGCGCGATATCATCGCCGCGTGTCCGGTCTGCCTGTATGCCGGGTCGCTGGTGCCCGAGGCGATTCTGGGCCATTGCCCAAAGGGCGCGCGGATCGTCAACACCGCGCCATTATCGCTGAATCAGATCATGGATGAGATCCGCGCGGCGCATGACGCCGGGCAGGACGTCGTGCGGCTGCATTCGGGTGATCTGTCGCTCTATTCCGCGATGGGCGAACAACTACGCCGCCTGCGGGCGCTGGGCATCCGCTATACCGTCACGCCCGGTGTTCCGGCCTTTGCCGCCGCCGCTGCCGCGCTGGGGGCGGAGCTGACCCTGCCCGGGCTGGCACAATCGGTCGTGCTGACGCGCACCCCGGGCCGCGCCAGTGTGATGCCTGAACACGAGACACTGACCAATTTCGCCGCCACCGGTGCGACACTGGCGATCCATCTGTCGATCCACAACCTGGCGCAAACCGTGGCGGATCTGACCCCGGCCTACGGCCCCGATTGC
>CAJQNQ010000096.1 GCA_905479725.1 uncultured Paracoccaceae bacterium
CGCGCAGATATCGACGCTTTTGCGCGCGCATCGCGTGGTCGGCTTTTCGACCTATGGCGAGCAGCTCAATTCCATGCATGTCAACCAGACCATGACGGGCGTGGCCATCTACCCGCCCCCGCGTGCGACATGAGCGCGCCGGACATGCCGACCCCTGGGCCGATCACCGCCGGGTTGCTCAACCCCTCGGACCCGCCGGACCGTCAGCGCCAGAAACTTCTGTCGATCATCGAGGTGCTGATGCGCCGGGTCGAGCAGGACACCGACCAGTCCGGCGTGGCCTACGCCCAATTCGAACGCGCGGCGATGCTGGAAGAACAGGTCCGCGACCGCACCCGTGATCTGGGCGCGGCGCTGGATCTGCTGAACGACTCGAACGCCCGCCTGGCCTCGGCCAACCGCGCGACCGAGGCCGCGCGCCGCGACCTGACCAACGCCATCGAGACCGTGCAGGAGGGTTTCGGCCTGTTCAGCCCCGACGACGTTCTGGTGCTGTGCAACTCGCGCTTTGGCAAGCAACTGGCCGATGTGCAGCCGCGTCTGCTGCCGGGTTTGAGCTTCGCGGCCTATGTGGATCTTGTCAGCCGCTCGACCCAACTGGTCCTGCCCGACGGCACCAGCGCGCAGGACTGGGCGGTTCAGCGCCTGATCCGCCACCGCGAGGCCAGCGTCAACATGACCGTGCAGATCAAGGGCGACCGCTGGCTTCAGGTGTCCGAGCGGCGCACATTGGAGGGCGGCACGGTCATCCTGCAAACCGAGATCAGCGACATCATCCGCGCCGAACGCGCGGCGCGGGGCCGGTTGCTGGACGATCAGGCGCGCATCGTGCGGGCAACGCTGGACCATATCGATCAGGGGATCTGCATCTTCGACTCGGAACGCCGGCTTGTCGGCTGGAACCAGCGGGTTGCCGAATTGCTGGCGCTCGGTCGCGTGCATTTCCGCCAGGGGCTGGAATTTGCCGACCTGTTCGCCCGCGTCGGCCCACCCGCGCGGACCGGGACGCCGACGTTGTCGTCGCTTACCGACTGGGTTGCGCAACCCGCACCCCGTGCCCCGTTGCGCTTTGAACTGATGCCGACCGCCGACCTGATCCTGGATGGATACGCACAGGAAATGCCCGATCAGGGGTTCGTGTTCTCGCTGTCCGATGTCAGTGCGGAACGCCGCGCGATGGCCGCCCTGAGCCAGGCCAATGAAACGCTCGAGGCCCGTGTCGCCGCCCGCACGCTGGAACTGAACGAGGCTCTGCGCCGCGCCGAGCGCGCGAATGCCACGCGCTCGCGCTTCGTCGCCGCCGCCAGCCACGACCTGCTGCAACCGCTTTCCGCGACCAAGCTGTTCCTGGCCTCGATGGAGGACGAAGGCCTGAACCCGCGCGCGGCCTCGGCGCTCGAACAGGCGCAGGCGTCGCTCCAGTCGGTTGAATCCTTGCTGGATGCCTTGCTGGATATCTCGCGCCTTGAAAGCCCCTCGCTGACGGTGCGCCCGCAGCCGGTGCCGCTGGCGCCGCTGCTGGCGCGGCTGGCCGATGAATTCGCCCCCGTCGCGGCGCAGAAGGCGCTGTTCTACAGAATGCACAGCCTGCCGGTCAGCGTGGCGTCCGATCCGATCTGGCTGCGGCGGATCTTGCAAAACCTGATCGCCAATGCCCTGCGCTACACCGAATCCGGTGGGGTCCTGGTCGGCGTGCGGCGCGGGCAGACGGGCGTGCGCGTCGAAATCACCGATACCGGCCCCGGCATCCCCGAGGCCGACCGCGACGCCATTTTCCGCGAATTTCACCGGCTCAACGCGCGCGCTTCGGCGTCCGGGGGCATGGGGCTGGGCCTGGCAATCGTGGAACGCGCGGCGGCCCTGCTTGGCCATTCGGTGACGCTGAATTCCACGCTTGGCAAGGGCTCGCGCTTCGTGTTGCACTTGGGCCCCGAGGCCCGCGCGCCCAGTCCGGCCCCGCCACCGGCGGACGCGCAGCGCCCGGCAATTCCGCGCGACCTGATCGGGCTGCTGGTGGCCAGCGACTCGGACATGCGGCGCGCGCTGGCCCATCTTCTGGAAGGCTGGGGGGTCAACGTGCTGGATGTGCCCGACCCGCCCGAAGCGCTGGCGCTGCTTGAAGACATCGGCATGGCACCGGATTTTCTGCTGATCGACGCCCGGCCGGGACAAGAGCCCGCCGCGCTGGCGCTGGTCGCGGCGCTGCGGGCGCGTTTCGGGGGCATACCGGCGCGGCTGCTCAGCGCCTCGCGCGCCGAAGCGCTGCGCCTGAGCGCGGGTTCCGCCGGTGCGCCGGTGCTCTACAAGCCGCTCGATACCCGCCTGCTGGAACGCTTCATCATCGCCGCCGCGCACAACACCTGACCCCTGTCCAATGGTCGCAAGCCGCCCCTGCGCGCTTGACCCGGGGCACCCCGCCTGCTCAGCATGGCTCCTCGCGACAGATCACAAGGGCCCGAACGCTTGACGCATCACAGCTTGAACACCATCGACGACGTGCAATCCCTTCTGGCGGGGCAGAACTATGTCTGCGGGCGCGCGCTGGCCACGGTTACTTTCCTGTCGCTGAAACTGGGCCGTCCGCTGTTTCTGGAAGGCGAGGCCGGCACCGGCAAGACCGAGATCGCCAAGGCCATCGCCAGCGCGCTGGGGCGCCGCCTGATCCGCCTGCAATGCTACGAGGGGCTGGACGCCGCCAGCGCGGTCTACGAATGGAACTTCGCCGCGCAGATGATGGCGATCCGCGCCGCCGAGGCCGACAACGCCACCGACCGCCATGCCCTGCGAACCGAGATCTTCAGCCCGGATTTCCTGATCGAACGCCCCCTCCTGCAAGCCATGCGCGACCAGCCCGGCGGCGCGCCGGTCCTGCTGATCGACGAGGTCGATCGCACCGATGAACCCTTCGAGGCCTTCCTGCTCGAAGCGCTCAGCGACTTTCAGGTGACGATCCCCGAACTGGGCACGATCCGCGCGCCCGAACCGCCGATCGTCATCCTGACCTCGAACCGCACCCGCGAAGTGCATGACGCGCTCAAGCGCCGGTGCCTGTATCACTGGGTCGATTACCCCGACTTCCAGCGCGAAATGGAAATCCTGCACACCCGCGTGCCCGAAGCCGCGCAAACCCTTTCGTCCGAGGTCGTGGCCTTCGTGCAACGCCTGCGCTCGGAAGACCTGTTCAAGAAGCCCGGCGTCGCGGAAACCATCGACTGGGCCAAATGCCTGCTGGCGCTGGACGTCCTGACCCTGTCGCCCGAAGTGATCGCCGACACGCTGGGCGCGATCCTGAAATACCAGGACGACATCGCGCAATTGCAGGGGCTGGAAACCAGAAAGATCCTGGACGAGGCGCGCAAGTCCCTGGAAGGCGTCTGATGCACGCGCGCCTTGGCAACTTCATCTTGCCGCAAATACGCCTCTTTTGGAGTCCGTTCTGAATGCCCGCGCTCTACCGCGACCTTGATCTGCCCGATGACCCGAAACTGACCCATAACCTGACGCATTTCGCGCGCGCGCTGCGCAAGGCGGGGATGGCGGTGGGGCCAGGCCGGGTGATGACCGCGATCCAGGCGGTGGCGGCGGCCGGGTTTTCCAGCCGCGCCGATTTCTACTGGACCCTGCATGCCTGCTTCGTCACCCGGCCCGAGGACCGGCAGCTGTTCCATCAGACCTTCCGCCTGTTCTGGCGCGATCCGCAATATGTCGAACACATGATGGCGCTGATGCTGCCGGCGATTCACGGCACCCAGGACGAAACCGCCGCCGAAGCCGCCGCGCGCCGCGCCGCCGAGGCGCTTCTGGACGGTGCCGAGGCCCCGGCAGCGCCCGCTCAGGACGAAACCGATCAGGACGACAGCCGCATCGACATCGACGCGTCCTTCACCGCGTCCGCCGACGAACGATTGCGCAGTCTGGATTTCGAACAGATGAGCACCGCCGAGATCGCCCAGGCCAGGCGCATGCTGGCGCGGATGCGGCTGCCGGTGACGCCGCTGAAAACCCGCCGCTTCGCCGCCGACGCCGCCGGGCGTCGCTTCGATCCCCGCCGCACCCTGCGTCACGCCGCGCGCACCGGCGGCGAGATCCGCGCGCTGGCCCGGCGCAGCCCGCGCACCCGCTGGCCGTCGCTGGTGGTGCTGTGCGACATCTCGGGATCGATGGCGTCCTATTCGCGCATGGTGCTGCATTTCATTCACGCTGTGTCCAACGCGCAGGGACAGGGTTGGTCGAAAGTGCATGCCTTTACCTTCGGCACCCGGCTGACCAACATCACCCGCCATTTGCGCACCCGCGATGTCGATGCCGCGCTGGCCGCCGCCGGGGCCCAGGCGCAGGACTGGCAGGGCGGCACAAGGATCGGCGCCTGTCTGCACCAGTTCAACCGGGACTGGTCCCGCCGGGTGCTGGGTCAGGGCGCGGTTGTGTTGATCATCACCGACGGGCTGGACCGCGACCCGCCCGAGGCCCTGAGCCGCGAGATGGAGCGGTTGCGCCTGTCCGCGCGCCGCCTGATCTGGCTGAACCCGCTGCTGCGCTGGGATGGCTTCGCGCCCAAGGCGCGCGGCATCAAGGCCATGCTGCCGCATGTCGACACGTTTCGCGCCAGCCATTCCATCGCCTCGATCGAGGCCCTGGCCGCCGCCCTGTCGGACGCCACGGACGGGGGCGAGAAAGCCCGTCTGATGGCGGCGCTGGCGGATTGATCCGCCGCGACAGGGGGGGCGCGAGGCAGGGGGCGTTGCCCCCTCGCCGCGTCGCGGCTCACCCCCAGGATATTTGGAGCACAAAGATGGGCAGAACGTGTCTTGCGGTTCTGGGTCGGGCAGATACGGCGGCGGATTTTTCGATCGGGCCGGCATGGCGCAGGGTTCGGGCCCGGGAGCGAGAATTGACGCGGGATCAGGGCGCCGCCGGGACCTGGCGAGGCGAGGCGGCACTTGGTCCAAACGTCGGGCTGTTCATGCCAGGCGCACCGTGCATAGTGGGGGCCGGAGGCAGATCATGAGCGAGCACGACAGCATCCCCGAAACGGCACTGGCCTGGCACCGCGCCGGCACCGGCGCCGCGCTGGCCACGGTGATCGGCACCTGGGGTTCGGCGCCGCGGCAGGCGGGCAGCCAGCTGGCGATCTCGGGGCGCGGCGACATCATGGGCTCGGTTTCGGGCGGATGCGTCGAGGGCGCGGTGGTGCTCGAGGCACTAGAGGCGCTGAAAGACGGACGCCCCCGGGTTCTGGAGTATGGTGTCAGCGATGACGATGCGTTCAGCGTCGGCCTGGCCTGCGGCGGCGAAATCCGCATTCTGGTCGAGCCCGTGGGCGGCACCTTGCCCGAAGACCTGTTGGCGGCGATTGTCACGGCCCGGGCAGCGCGCCAACCCCTGGCCTACGGCGTGACGCTGGAGGGCTGGCACCGCCGGCTTCTGGGCCCCGCCGACCTGCCGGCGCGGTTTCGCGACGATCGCTCGGGGCTGGAGGATACCGGCGAGTTCATCACCGTGTTCAACCCGCCCTTGCGACTGTTCGTCGTCGGCGCGGTGCATATCGCGCAGGCGCTGGTGCCGATGGCGCGGCTGGCCGGCTTCGATCCCGTGGTCATCGACCCGCGCGAGGCTTTCGCCACGCAGGCGCGCTTTCCCGGCACGCGGCTGAGCCACGACTGGCCCGACGAGGCGTTGCAGGCCGAAGGGCTGGACGCGCGCGCCGCCGTGGTCACCCTGACCCATGACCCCAAGCTGGACGATCCGGCGATCCGGGCCGCCCTGGCATCGGGGGTCTTTTACCTGGGGTGCCTGGGCTCCTCGCGCACCCATGCCAAGCGAGTCGCGCGGCTGCGGGCCACCGGGATCACGGACGCGGATATCGCGCGGATTCGCGGCCCCGTCGGCCTTGATATCGGGGCCAAAACCCCGGCCGAAATCGCCGTTTCGATCCTGGCGCAGATGGTCGGACTGCTGCGGAATGCGTCATGATCTTCGGCCCTGTCGCCCTGCCCGAGGCGCTGGATGCCGTGCTGGCGCATTCCATCGCCCTGCCCGGCGGGCGTCTGCGCAAGGGCCAGCGCCTGTCCGGCGACGACCTTGAGCGCCTGCGCGCCGCCGGGCACGCGCAGGTGGTGGTCGCGCGGCTTGAGGCGCAGGACCTGGACGAAGACAGCGCCGCGCTGGCGCTGGCGCGCGCGCTGGTGCAGGGTCCACCGGGCGCGGGGCTGGCGCTGAGCCCGGTTGGAACCGGGCGGGTGAACATTCTGGCGCGCGCTCCCGGCATCGCACGGATCGATGCCGCGCGCATCAACGCCGCCAATGGGATCGACCCGGCGCTGAGCGTCGCCACCGTGCCGCATTGGCACCGCATGGAGCCGGGCGGGATGCTCGCAACCGTCAAGGTCATTCCCTACGCCGTCCATGCGGGTGCCGTGACCCGCGCCTGCAATGCCGCGCGCGGGGGGGTGTCCCTGGCGCCGCCCGTCATTTCCGAGGCCGGTTTCATCGAGACCGTGCTCGACCGCGCCGCGCCTTCTGCCGCGGACAAGGGCCACCGCGTCACCGCCGAGCGGCTTTCGCG
>CAJQNQ010000097.1 GCA_905479725.1 uncultured Paracoccaceae bacterium
CAGCGAGGTTTTCACCCAGGGTTTGCGGTTCATCCCCAGCGCGGCGGCCTTGCGGGCCACGAGGCCCGCGCCGATCATCACATAGGGGTTCGACGTGTTGGTGCATGACGTGATCGAGGCGATCACCACCTTGCCGGATTCCATCGTGTAGTCTTCGCCCTTGACCGGAACCTGCTTGCCCATCGGGCGCTTGAAGGTCTTTTCCATCTCGCGGGCGAAAGCGGCCTTGGCGTCGGTCAGCGCAACATAGTCCTGCGGGCGCTTGGGGCCCGAGATGGCGGGCACGATGGTGCCCATGTTCAGCGTCAGGGTGTCGGTGTAGACCGGGGCATAGCTGGCATCGCGCCAGAAACCGTTTTCCTTGGCATAGGCTTCGACCAGCGCCACGCGGGCTTCATCCCGACCGGTCGTGCGCAGGTAGCGCAGGGTCTCGGTGTCGATCGGGAAGAAACCGCAGGTGGCACCGTATTCGGGGGCCATGTTGGCGATTGTCGCGCGGTCGGCCAGCGGCAGACGGTCCAGACCTTCGCCATAGAATTCGACGAATTTGCCGACGACGCCTTTGGCGCGCAGCATTTCGACGACCTTCAGCACCAGGTCGGTGCCGGTAGTGCCTTCCATCATGGTGCCGGTCAGTTCAAAGCCGACGACTTCGGGGATCAGCATCGAAATCGGCTGGCCCAGCATCGCGGCCTCTGCCTCGATCCCGCCGACGCCCCAACCCAGAACCGCCAGGCCGTTGACCATGGTGGTGTGGCTGTCGGTGCCGACCAGCGTATCGGGATAGGCGACCTGCGCGCCGTTCTGGTCCTGATCGGTCCAGACGGTCTGGGCCAGATATTCCAGGTTCACCTGGTGGCAGATGCCCGTGCCTGGCGGCACGACGCGGAAATTGTTGAACGCGGTCTGGCCCCATTTCAGGAACTGATAGCGCTCCATGTTGCGCTCATACTCGCGGTCCACGTTCATCTGGAACGCGCGCGGATTGCCGAATTCGTCGATCATCACCGAGTGGTCGATGACCAGATCAACCGGGTTCAGCGGGTTGATCTTCTGGGCATCGCCACCCAACGCCTTGATGCCGTCGCGCATCGCGGCAAGGTCAACCACGGCAGGCACGCCGGTGAAATCCTGCATCAGCACGCGGGCCGGGCGATAGGCGATTTCGCGCGGGTTCTTGCCGCCTTTTTGGGCCCATTCCGCGAAGGCGCGGATATCATCGGTGGTGACGGTGCTGCCGTCTTCGAAGCGCAGCATGTTCTCCAGCACGACTTTCAGCGCGGCGGGTAGCTTGCTGAAGTCACCCAGGCCGGCGGCTTGCGCGGCGGGGATCGAATAATAGGCGATGGACTGGCCGCCGACTGTCAGGGTCTGGCGGGCCTTTGCGGTGTCTTGTCCGACGATGATGGTCATGAGAGGGGGCTCCCTTCGGTGGGTGAGGGGTTTGGCTGGCCTGCTCTTGCCCTATCTGGGCGCACCGATCAAGGGGGCAGGGCGGTTTTTGTATACCATTGTGCACAATTTTGGCGACCGACGGCGCCGGGCCGTCGTTGTCTGGCTGTCACAAGACGGTGTAACAGCGACGGTCGGGCTTGCCGTGCCTTGCGCAAAGCGGCATTTGTCGGTTCACTGGGTCAGGTTTTCTGGAGTGGGTGCATGATGCCGAACGCACAGCCACGGGCTTTTCATCGGCCGTGGATCAGCGAATGCCGGGTCGATGGGTTGGGCCGGGCGGCGCGTGCCGTGGGTCAGGCGCTGGGTCTGGCGATGGGTCTGGCGCTGGGTTCGACCGGCCTGGTTGCCACGTCTGCGGTCGCGCAGAACGCCGGCTCCGGGCATCCTGTGGTGTTGGAACTGTTCACGGCGCAGGGCTGCGCCAGTTGCCCCGCGGCGGACGAAATGATGTTGGCGCTTGCGCAGCGCGAGGATGTGATCGCCTTGTCGCTGCATGTCGATTACTGGGACTATATCGGCTGGGTCGACAGTTTCGGCGATCCGAAGAACACCCATCGGCAGCAGAACTACGCACGCCGCCACGGGTATTCGACGATCTATACCCCGCAGGTGGTAATCAACGGGCAGCAGATCATCGACGGGTTCCAGGTCATGCAGATCATGGAAGCCATCACTGCGCAGCGCGCGCGTCCGCCCGAAGTCCTGCTGTCGCTGGAGCGTCGCGAAGACGGCATGTTGACCATTCGTGCGCGATCGAGCGTGGAATCGCCCCCTGTGGCTGCCATGGCGTCGCGGCGTTCGGCAACGCCGAACGCCGTCGTCGGCACGCTGAGCATGGGCGACGCAGAACCCATGGCCGAGCCGACATCGCCGGCTGTTGTGGCGCCGATACAAACTGACGAGGCCGGCAGGGTTTCCGTGGAATTGATCCGGTATTTGCCGCAGGCCCAGGTGGACATTCTGGCCGGTGAAAACGCCGGCCGCCGCGCCCGGTTCGCCAATGTCGTGACTGACTGGCAGATCGTCGGCACCTGGGATCTTGCCGGGCCATTGGAACTGAACGTGCCGTTGGAAGGCGACAACCCTGTGGTGGTCATCATTCAGGAAGCCGGTCAGGGCGAGATCATTTCCGCCGCCCGTTTGCGATAGCGTTTGCGATAGACCGGCCGCGACAGGTCGTCAGGACGTTTCCTGCGCGCCGGTGCGTTTCCAGCGGCGGTGCAGCCAGAACCATTGCCCCATTTCTGCCCGAACACGCGCCGACGCGCTGTCATTCAGCGCCCGGGTCATAGTGAGCGGGTCCGAGTGGGGGATGGGATCCTCGACTTCAATCGTGAAGGTCAGGCCATCGGGGTTGCGCGTGGCGTAGAGCGGCACCAGAAGCGCCTTGTATTTCAGCGCAAGTTTGGCGGCCGATGTCGCCGTCCACGCGGGTTTCCCCAGAAAATCGATCAATTCGCCATGAGCCATGTAGTGATCGCCCAGCAGCCCCAGCATGCCGCCGGACCGGATGAAGCGGATCATGTCGCTCATCCCATCGGTGCCACGGGGGAACAGGGGCCTGGCGATGCCTTCGATGGTCGAAACGTACCGGCGGTTGGCCAGCGGGTTCGACATCGGCATGTAAAGCCCGCCAACCCGAAAGCCCCTGGCCGTCAAGCCAGAGCGCCACGCGTCGTAATTCCCGAAATGCGCCGAAACCAGGATCACCGGCCGGCCGCGCTCATGGGCATCATCGAGCGCGGCCAGCCCTGACCCCTCGATGGGCAATGTGGCCGCGCGGGCCGCGAATTCCGGACCCGAGTGCAGTTCGATGAAGCTGCGTCCGAAATTGTCGGCGACGCTCCGGCAGATCCGCCGGATCTCGGCCCGGGGCAAGTCGGGGAAAACATGGAGCAGGTTTTCGCGCACCCGGCGGTTCATGGCCAAGGGGCCCAGAACGGTGCGGCTGAACCAGCCGAACGCCGGCACCCGGCTTCGGTAGGGCAAACGAAGGGCCAGCCAGATCAGCGCCCCTGTGGCGGCATCTTCAAGGCGATGGCGCAAGGTGGGCACGGCGTCGGGCTCGGCGGGGGCGGATGTCATCCGGGGGCACCTGTTGGTGGCGAAGTGCTGCGGTTCTAGCCACCGATCCAGACGCTGGCAAGCGGCGGGGCGGCAAGCCGCTAGGGCTGTGCGTCGTAATCCGGGTGGGACTTCTTGCGCCGGTTGTGCCACCAGACCCACTGCTCGGGATGCCGGCGCACCTGCGTGCCGAAACTGTCATTCAGCGCCTGTGTCATGGTCAAGGGATCGCTGGCCGGGATGGCATCGTCGATCCAGATCCGAAAACCGGGCGATGACGATGTGCGAATCCCGTAGATGGGGATCAGCGCCGCGTCATATTTCAGCGCCATCTCGGCAATCGACAGCACCGTGCGTGTGGGCTGGCCCAGAAAGTCCACGGCGACCCCATTGGGGCGGTCCAGATCGATCAGGATGCCCAGCATCCCGCCCGCCCGCAAGAACCGGACAAGCGACTTGCGCCCGTCGCCGGTGCTGGGGAACATCGGCTGACCCGAAGCCGAGACGGCGCGCACATAGTGGGCGTTCAGGGCGTCGTTGCCCAGTTCCTTGAAATAACCGCCGACATTGTAGCCTTGCGCGATCAGCGCCAGACGCCACGCGTCGTAATTGCCGAAATGGCCGGACACCAGAATCGCCGCGCGCCCGGTCTCGCGGGCTTTTTGCAGCGCGGTGACGCCGGGTCCGTCCAGCGGCAGGCCGGCGGCCAGCGCCGCAAGTTCGTCGGCGGACAGGATTTCGGTGATCATGCGGGCCAGGTTGCCCGGCACTTCGCGCGCGATGCGCCGGGCGTCCGCCTGGGGCAGTTCGGGCAGGAAATGGTGCACCGAGGCCAGCACGCGGCGCCGCAAGGGGCCCAGGCGCCCGATCACCACCCGCCCGAGCCATCCGGCCAGGCGGACACGCGGCCGGAAGGGCAGGCGCATCAGGCCCGCCACCGCGATCAGCGTGATCCGGTCACGCAATGTTGTGGTCTGGTTCGGGGTCTGGCGCATGTCAGCAGGGCCACGAGGCGGCCATCAGTGAAAACGCGGCCGCCCCAACCGGGACGACCGCGTCAGAGTTGCAGGGCCGATTGTCGGTGCCACCCGGCACCGTCCGAATCAGACCGCTTTGGTGATGAAGCTCACCGCGTCACCGAACGACTGGATATTTTCGGCGGCGTCATCGGGGATTTCAATGCCGAACTCTTCTTCGAACGCCATGACCAGTTCGACGGTGTCCAGGCTGTCGGCACCCAGGTCATCAATGAACGAAGCGTTCTCGGTGATCTTGTCTTCTTCGACGCCGAGATGCTCGACGACAATTTTCTTCACGCGATCTGCGATGTCGCTCATGTTCAGTCCTCGTTTTA
>CAJQNQ010000098.1 GCA_905479725.1 uncultured Paracoccaceae bacterium
AAATACTCGGCGGGGGTCCGGGGGTGCCAAACCCCCGGCGGCGGCCACGGGGCGCAACATCGGGCCAGAGGAGAAAACGCCACACGCGCCGGCCAGTTTGGCAGCGGGCTACCCTGTCGGTCCTAGCGCCGCCATTCCTACAACGGCGACAAGGCCGCCGATCAGGATCATCGCCAGCGCAACCGTTTTCCGCGGCCCGTGTCCCTCGTGGACAATCTCCGGTATGGCGGGGTCGACCAGGATCGACACGGAGTCGCCAACCGCGTGATCTTGCCCCCGCCGCAGGGTCGCGCTGACGCCGCGCCGGGCCTTTCCTTGCGGGCCGCGATAGGTGAATACCGCTTGAAACCCCGCGCCGTCGCCAGACCGGTCGCCAAAAGCGCCGCGCAGGCGCCAGACTGGGCGCCAGACGGGACGCCAGACGGGGCGCTGGACAGGGCGCCAGACGGGGCGCAGTTCGACGACGGTTCCGGTCACCGCGATAAAGCGCCGCTGAAGCCGGTTGATCCTGGTCAGGTTTGCCACGCCCAGCAGCGCCACCAAGGCGGGCAAGGCAACGAACGCCAGCACCGCCGCAATTCCGATCCAGCCTTGCGTCTCGTCCATCCCCGGCGCCCCCTGTTCAGACCGCAGACCCAATGGTGACGCGACCTGCTGGCGAATGTCGACAGCAAATGCAGATCTCTGGCAATCTAGCGGCGACCCGGCGGTGCGCAATTCGCGGCGACGTCACCACTGGCGCCAGGCAGCCGTCGCCCCAACGCAAAAAAGGGCGCCCCGAAGGACGCCCTTTCCCTGTGCCTGAGGCCAGCGTGACTTACATCATGCCGCCCATGCCACCCATGCCGCCCATGTCGGGCATGCCGCCGCCGGCGCCACCGCCACCCTTTTCGGGCTTGTCGGCGATCATCGCTTCGGTGGTAATCAGCAGGCCTGCGATCGAGGCCGCGTCTTCCAGCGCGTGACGCGTCACCTTGGCCGGATCGATGATCCCGAATTCGAACATGTTGCCATATTCTTCGGTCTGCGCGTTGAAGCCGAAGTTGACATCCGACGATTCGCGGACTTTGCCGGCAACCACGGCGCCGTCGACACCGGCGTTGTCCGCGATCTGGCGCAGCGGGGCTTCCAGTGCGCGGCGAACGATGGTGATCCCGGCGTTCTGGTCGCTGTTGTCGCCAGTGAGATCGAGCAGGCCCTTGCCAGCCTGGACAAGCGCCACGCCGCCACCGACGATCACGCCTTCCTGCACGGCTGCGCGGGTTGCGTTCAGCGCGTCGTCCACACGGTCCTTGCGCTCTTTCACTTCGACTTCGGTCATCCCGCCAACGCGGATCACGGCAACACCGCCGGCCAGCTTGGCCAGACGCTCTTGCAGTTTCTCACGATCGTAATCCGAGGTGGTTTCCTCGATCTGCTGGCGGATCTGGCCAACGCGGGCTTCGATCTCGGCCTTTTCACCATTGCCATCGATGATGGTGGTGGCATCTTTGGTGATGGTGATCTTCTTGGCGGTGCCCAGCATGTCCAGCGTCACCGATTCCAGCTTCATGCCCAGGTCTTCGCTGATCACCTGACCACCGGTCAGAATGGCGATGTCCTGCAGCATGGCCTTGCGGCGATCGCCGAATCCCGGAGCCTTGACGGCCGCAATCTTCAGACCGCCGCGCAGCTTGTTGACAACCAGGGTTGCCAGGGCTTCGCCTTCGACGTCCTCGGCGATGATCAGCAGCGGCTTTTGCGACTGGATCACAGATTCCAGCAGCGGCACCATCGATTGCAGCGACGACAGCTTCTTCTCGTGCAGCAGGATGTAGCAGTCTTCCAGATCCGCGATCATCTTGTCGGGGTTGGTGACGAAATAGGGCGACAGGTAGCCACGGTCGAACTGCATGCCTTCGACCACTTCGACTTCGGTCTCCATGCCCTTGTTTTCTTCGACGGTGATCACACCCTCGTTGCCGACCTTCTGCATCGCATCGGCGATGAAGCGGCCGATCTGGGCCTCGCCGTTGGCCGAAATGGTGCCGACTTGCGCGACTTCGTCCGAGTCCTTGACCGGGCGGGCCATGGCGCGGATCGCGTTGACGACATTGGCGGTCGCCAGATCAACACCGCGCTTGAGATCCATCGGGTTCATGCCGGCGGCCACGGCCTTCATGCCTTCGCGCACGATCGCCTGCGCCAGAACCGTGGCGGTGGTGGTGCCGTCGCCCGCTTCGTCATTGGTGCGCGAGGCGACTTCCTTCACCATCTGCGCGCCCATGTTCTCGAACTTGTCGGTCAGTTCGATTTCCTTGGCAACGGTCACGCCGTCCTTGGTGATGCGCGGGGCGCCGAACGATTTGTCGATCACCACGTTGCGGCCCTTGGGCCCCAGGGTAACCTTGACCGCGTCGGCCAGAATGTTCACGCCGGCAACGATCTTGTTCCGGGCTTCGGTGTCAAACTTGACGTCTTTGGCAGCCATGTTGGGTGCTCCTTGAAATAGCGGTTTGAGAAAGGATTGCGATCAGGGGCGGATTACGAGATCACGCCCAGGATGTCGCTTTCTTTCATGATCAGCAGCTCTTCGCCGTCGATCGTCACTTCGGTGCCCGACCACTTGCCGAACAGCACGCGGTCGCCCGCCGAAACCGACATCGCGATCAGTTCACCGGATTCCTTGCGTGCACCATCGCCGCAGGACACGATTTCGCCCTCGGCGGGTTTTTCCTTGGCGGATTCGGGGATGATCAGACCACCCTTGGTCTTTTCATCGCTGGCAACGCGGCGGACCAGCACGCGGTCATGAAGGGGCTTGAAGGCCATCTGTGAACACTCCCTAGGGTTCAGGTTCTCTATGCTTTTAGCACTCAGT
>CAJQNQ010000099.1 GCA_905479725.1 uncultured Paracoccaceae bacterium
CGGTCACGGTGGACCATCATCGACAGCGCATCCACCGGTTCCTCGTTCACCAGGATCGACATCTTGACCAGATTGTCCTCGCGGTAGCCGGTGATCTGGTAATCGAAACTGGCGTAACCCTTTGTTACGGATTTCAGACGATCATAAAAATCGAACACCACCTCATTCAGCGGAAGGTCATAGACAACCATCGCCCGGGTGCCCGCATAGGTCAGTTCTTCCTGAATGCCGCGGCGGTCCTGGCACAGCTTCAGCACATCGCCCAGATATTCATCGGGCACCATGATCGTCGCCTTGATGCGCGGCTCCTCGATGTGATCGACATGCGTCAGGTCCGGCATGTCGGCGGGGTTGTGCAGATCCTGCCGCGTGCCGTCGCGCATGTAGATGTGATAGACCACCGACGGCGCGGTGGTGATCAGATCCAGATCGTATTCGCGCTCCAGCCGGTCGCGGACCACTTCCAGATGCAAAAGGCCCAGGAACCCACAGCGGAACCCGAAGCCCAGCGCCGCCGAGGTCTCCATTTCCGAGCTGAAACTGGCGTCATTCAGTTGCAGTTTCTCGATTGCGTCGCGCAAATCCTCGAAATCGTTGGCATCGACCGGGAACAACCCGCAGAACACCACCGGCTGCGCGGGTTTGAACCCCGGCAAGGGCTTCTCGCAGCCCTTCTTCTCGGACGTGATCGTATCGCCGACCCTTGTGTCGCGGACCTGTTTGATGGAGCCCGTCCAGATGCCGATCTCACCGGGGCCCAGTTCGGCGATATCCACCATCTGCGGCTTGAGCACGGCCAGTTTGTCGACGCCGTATACCGCGCCGGTCTGCATCATCTTGATCCGGTCGCCCTTGCGGACTACCCCGTCGATGACGCGGATCAGCACCACGACGCCCAGATAGCTGTCATACCAGCTGTCCACCAACATCGCCTTGAGCGGTGCGTTGCGTTCGCCCCTGGGTGCAGGCAACCGGTGCACGATGGCTTCGAGAACATCGGGAATGCCCAGGCCGGACTTCGCGGAAATCGGAATCGCCTGCGAGGCGTCAATGCCGATTACATCCTCGATCTGCTCCTTTACGCGCTCGGAATCGGCGGCGGGCAGATCGACCTTGTTGAGCACTGGCACGATCTCGTGGTCGGCATCGAGCGCCTGATACACATTCGCCAGCGTCTGCGCCTCGACGCCCTGTGAAGCATCGACCACCAACAGCGACCCTTCGACCGCGCGCATCGAGCGGCTGACCTCATAGGCGAAGTCGACATGCCCGGGCGTGTCGATCAGGTTCAGGATGTAGGTCCGGCCGTCCTTCGCCGGATATTCGATCCGCACCGTGTTGGCCTTGATGGTGATCCCGCGCTCGCGTTCGATATCCATCGAATCCAGCATCTGCGCTTTCATGTCGCGTTCGGCCACCGTGCCGGTCAGCTGGATCAGCCGGTCAGCAAGGGTGGATTTGCCGTGGTCGATATGCGCCACGATGGAAAAATTGCGGATTTTGTCGAGCTCGGTCATGGGCGGCATATGAGCAGGTTTTCAAGGGTCGTCAATGGTCTGTTGCGGCCCGGCAGGACGGTGAAGGCCGGAGTGCGAAGGGGGGCCTTGCCCCCCTCTGCGCTTTGCGCATTCACCCCCCAGAGTATTTTGGGCAAGATGAAGCCGCAAAGGCAAGGAGGAACGGGAATGGCGGGTCCGGGCGTGATGGGATCGGTGATCGAGGCGATGGGTCAGACGCCCCTGGTGGCGCTGGACCGGCTGGTCGCAGCGCAGGGGCTGTCCGGGCGGATCCTGTGCAAGCTGGATTACCTGTTGCCGGGGTTCTCGAAGAAGGACCGGGCGGCGCGGGCGATCATCGAAAGCGCGCGGGCGTCGGGCGCCCTGGAGCGCGGTCAGACGGTGGTCGAACTGACCTCGGGCAATATGGGCACCGGGCTTGCCATTGTCTGCGCCGTGCTGGGCCATCCCTTTGTCGCGGTGATGAGCACCGGCAATTCGATGGAGCGCGCGCGGATGATGGCGGCGCTGGGGGCCGAGGTCGTGCTTGTGCCGCAGGCGGCGGGCGGCAAGGCCGGACAGGTTTCGGGCGCCGATCTGGCGCTGGTTGAAGCGCGCGCGCAAGAGATCACGCGGGCGCGCGGCGCGTTTCGCGCCGACCAGTTTCATCACCCGGGCAATCCGGCGGCGCATGAAAGCGGCACCGCCGCCGAATTATGGGACCAGTCCGGCGGCACGCTGACCGCGTTTTGCGATTTCGCGGGCTCTGGCGGAACCCTGGGCGGGGTGGCGCGCGCCCTGGTTCCGCGTGGTGTGCGGTGCTACGCCGTGGAGCCGGAGGGGGCCGCCGTTCTGGCGGGGCGCGCGGCCGATCATCCAGAGCACCCGGTTCAGGGCGGAGGCTATGCCATGCCCCGGCTGGCGCATCTTTCGGGCGTATCGCTGGCAGGGTTTCGGTCGGTTACCGGCGCGCAGGCGCGCGATGCCGCGAGGCTTCTGGCCAGGACCGAGGGCGTCTTCGGCGGCTATTCCACTGGCGCCAATCTGGCGGCGGCGCTGGCATTGCTGACGGGCCCGGAGGCGGGGGGCACGGTGGCGATGATCGCCTGTGACAGCGGGTTGAAATACCTCTCCACCGATCTTTGGGCCTGAGCCGCTACAGGCCTTTTTGCATGGTCGCCGCATAAAGCGCGGCGTAGTCGCTGGCGGATTCGTCCTCGACCCGGCTGACCCGGTGGGTGGCGCGCGCCAGCCAGTCCGGATTGACGGTGATCCCCCAGCCCGGCGCGTCGGTGACCGATAGCGTTCCTTCCGTCACCGCAAAGGGGTTTTCCACAAACAGGTCGCGCTGCCAAGGGTAGTAGTCCTCGCCCTCGATCGAGAATTCCAGGTATTTGCCAGCATTCGGCAGCGCGCGCAGCAGGTGCAGCGAGCAAAGCGTCACCAGCCCCAGATTGGCGGCGTGCGGCGTGCAGGGCAAACCGGCGTCATGCGCCATGCGCGCGACCTTCAGGGTGTTCGACAAGCCGCCCAGATACATCACGTCGGGCTGCACCACATCGACCGCGCGCATGGCGATCAGGCGTTTCCAGGTGGCCATGTCGAAATCCTGTTCGCCCCCGGTCACGTCAATCTCCAGCGCCAGCGTGACGGCCTGCGTGGCGTCCAGATCCCACCAGGGCACCGGTTCCTCGAAATGGCCGACCCCGTGGTCTTGCAGCATCCGCCCCACGGCAATCGCGCGCTTGACCGAGAACCCGGAATTGGCATCCACCAGCGTGTCTATGCCCGGAAGCGCGCGGGTGACAGTGGGGATGATCGCCTCGGTCCGGCCCGGCCACTGGTCGACATCGCGCCCGCATTCGGCACCGATGCGGAACTTGGCGGCGCTGAAGCCCTGCTCGGCGCAGATCCGCTTCAGGCGTTCGGCCTCGTCTTCCGGTGCGATATCGCGTTTCATCGAGCTGGCATAGGCGCGCACCGGACCCGGGCTTGCGCCGATCAGCGCGGCGACCGGCAGGCCGGCGCGCTGGCCCGCCATGTCCCACAAGGCGGTATCCAGCCCGGCCAGCGCGCGGTTTCGGTAGGTGCCGGGGAATTTATGCTCGGCCCGCTCAATCCGGTCGACAAGAGCGGCGATGTCGGCGCAGGGCTGGCCCAGCGCCCAGGGCGCGATCTGGCGGTGAAACACCGCTGCCGTGATATCGGCGTTGTAGGTCGAGGTCTGACCCCACCCCACCGCGCCATCGGCGGCCGTGGCTTTGACGAAGCACACGAATTCATTGTGGAACGTGTCCAGTCGGGAAATGGTCGGCATGGGAACCCCGGCGGCGATTTCATGCCCATGCAACCGGGCCGGGGCCGGTTTGTCCAGCCCTAGAGACGCCGGGCGGACAGGTCTGCGACATGCTTGTCGCGGGCCTTGTCCAGCAGTCGCGCGCGCGACAGGGCCATGGTGTCGTCCGGCAGGGTTTCCAGAATGTCGAACCGGAACCCTGCGCGCCCCTGGGCATCGAACGCGGCTTGCAAACCGGCATTGGGGTGCGTGCCCTGCGCCAGCGTGAACCAGTGGCGGTTGGCAATCTTGTCCAGATCCGGCGAAGAGCCCACCCAGACCTGTCCCGTTCCTGCGCAACGCAACGCATAGACGCCAGCGGGAGGTTTTCGGTCGCGGTAGGCGGCAAGGGCCGCGGCTCTCTGGGCGGGGGTCATGGGGTGTCCTTTCCGCGTCGAACCCCTCTGTAGCGGCCTTCGGATTGCTTGACAATATTATCCGGGTATTATTGACACCAACCTATGCCTTCGGCATGGAGGTCGAAACTTCGGAGGAATGTATGCCCCACGACCCAGACACCCCCGTCACCGCCTTTCGCGGCCCAGAACGCATCGACACGGGCCCGCTGCGCGACATCGCCCGGCGCCACGCGGCGGCGGCGGGCGTTCTGGTGTTCGATGACCGAACCGGGCAGGTGATCGACCCTGACCCGCGGGGTTATCCTGACCCGCCCAGACGCGGCCCCGGGCGGCCCAAGCTGGGGGTCATCCCGCGCGAGGTGACGCTGTTGCAGCGCCATTGGGACTGGTTGGCGCGGCAAAAGGGCGGTGCGTCGGCGGCGCTGCGTCGGCTGGTCGACGAGGCGCGCCGCGCCGATGCGGGCGAGACCGATGCGCGCGCAGCGCAGGAAGCCGTCTATCGCTTTCTTCAGGCACTGGGCGGGGATTTTCCGGGATATGAAGACGCCATGCGCGCCCTCTTTTCGGGGAAAGCGGACCAGTTCGACGCGGCCATGACCGGCTGGCCCGCGGATATGCGCAACTACGCGATGGCGTTGATGCACAGGACAGGATGACCGTGATGGCCAGGGCCCGTGCAGACCGGCGTGCAGACCGGCGTGCAGACCGGCGTGCGGGCCGGGGTGCGGGCCGGGGTGCGGGCCGGGGTGCGGGCCAATGCCCGCGCGCCCCTTTGGGGCACGGTCAATCCCTTGGGTTCGATCACCCGGCCGCAAACAGGTCTCGGCTGAACACCTTGGCGCGGATGTCAGCCAGTTCCGGCGTGATGCGCTGGGCAAGAATCATATCACATCCGGCCTTGAACCCGGCCAGTTCGGACTGGTCGCCGGAATAGGTTCGGATCGACGCCCCCTGCGATTGCAGCTCCTTGCCCAGCGCCTCAAGCGGATCGCGGGATCCGGTGGCGCCGCCCGGGATATAGACCCCGATCGTGCGCGGTGCGCGCGCCATCACCTGGGAGGCCAGCAGCGCGATGCGGGCGTTGTTGATCCGCGCGACGGTCGGCAGGACATGGGCCGGAACATCACCGAAGGCCGTGTTCAGATGCGCAGTGCTGCGCGGAACCCGTTGTCCGCCAAACCCGAAGCAGGGATTGTTCGCATAGGTTCCGATGCGCGGGTCCAGACAGATCCCGTCGATGACCTGGCGGGCGTTCAGCCCCTTGGCCAGGGCATAGCTGTCCAACTCGTTGAAATAGGCGACACGCGCCGCCAGATAGGCCTGCGAGAAATGCTTGACCGATTCCGCCTCGGCGGCGCCCATAAGGCGCACGCGCACTCCCGGTCGCTGCGCCGACGATTGCAGCACCGCAGCCACACGCGCGCCCATCGCACCTCGATCGCCAACGATCAGGAATTTCGGGTCCAGCGCATCTTCGAGCGATTGCGATTCGCGCATGAATTCGGGAGCAACAAGGATTGAGCGCGCGTTCAGCGCCGCACGCATGCGATTGGTGAATCCCATCGGCACAGCCGAGCGAATCACGATCGGCACCCCCGGACAGGACCGATGGGCCAGCTCGATCCGCGATTCCAGTTCCACGGTCTGATACTCGCCGGTTGCCCGGTCCTGCGACAGGGGCGAGGAAATCAGAACCAGCTCGGCGCCCTTCAGCGCCTCGGCGGTGTCCAGCGTGGCGCGCAGCGACAGGTCATGCGCCGCCAGATAGCCCTCGAGCGTCAGATCGGGCAGCGGGAACCGGCCCGCGTTGATGGCCTCTACGCGTTCGGGCACCGGGCCTGTGACAACCACGTCATGCTTGCGCGCCAGTGCCAGTGCGTCACTGAGCGCGACAAATCCAAGTCCGATCACCGCAATACGCATTGTTGCTCTCCTGTTATCCACAATCGCATCAGTTCGCCTGAAACAGATCACGGGTGAAAACCTTGTCCGCCACATCGTCCAGGTCCGGCGTCAGGCGGTTGGCAATTATCAGGTCGCATTGATCGCAGAACCGCTTGAAATCACGCTCAACCGGCAGGCCGTTGAAGCTGTCGTCCTGCAGGGACGGCTCGTAGATAATCATCGGCACGCCGGCCTGATCCAGACGGTCGATGATGCCCTGAATGGCGCTTTCGCGAAAATTGTCCGACCCGGCCTTCATGACCAGTCGGTGCACACCCACCGTGCGCGGCTCCTGCGCGGTGATGGCGCTGGTCAGGACGGTCTTGCGCGCCTCATTGGCGTCGACGATGGCGGCCATCAGCTCTTGCGGGACGCTGGCGAAGTTGGCCAGCAACTGCTTGCTGTCCTTGGGCAGGCAATACCCGCCATATCCGAAGGACGGGTTGTTGTAGTGATCGCCGACGCGCGGATCCATGCACAGCCCCTCGATCACCTCGCGGGCGTCCATGCTCGTCGCCATGGCAATGGTGTCCAACTCGTTGAAGAACGACACCCTCATGGCCAGATAGGTGTTGGCGAACAGCTTGATCGCCTCGGCCTCGGTCGAGTCGGTCAACAGGACCGGCACATCCGCGTCCAGCGCCGCGTCACGCAGCAATCCGGCCACCATGGCCCCCCTGTCGCTGACCTCGCCGACGACAATGCGAGACGGGTGAAGATTGTCGTGCAGTGCCCGGCCTTCGCGCAGAAACTCGGGCGAGAATATGATGTTGTCGCAATCCAGCCGCTTGCGCAGCGCGTCGGTATAGCCAACCGGGATCGTCGATTTGATGACCATCAGCGCGCACGGATTGACCGCCCGCACCGCGTCGATCACCGCCTCGATGCTGGATGTGTCAAAGGCATGGGTGTCCGAATTGTAGTTGGTCGGCGTCGCGATAAACACCACATCGGCATTGCGATAGGCGTCATCGGGGTCCAGCGTGGCGCGCAGGCGCAGCGTTCCGCCGGCCAGGTATTCGGTGCAGTCCGCGTCCTCGATGGGCGATCGGCCCGCGTTCACGGCCTCCACGCGCTCGGGCGTGATGTCGATCGCGCAGACGTCATGCTGGCGCGACAAGAGGGCTGCGTTCGACAATCCCACATATCCAAGTCCGGCAACGGCGATTTTCATTTTCGGTCTCCTTGTCCGGGGTTCGGTTCAGCGCCTGTCCAACAGACGAAGCGCGGGGGAAATTTGTGACATCACAAGGTCGGGATCCGCCGGGGACGCGGACGCAAAGGTCACGACATCACCGTCCCTGAGTTGAAAGACCCCGCCCATGACAGGGCTCTGCGCGGCAATCGCGTCCAGTCTGAGCGCCTGAACACCCAGCGACCCGGGGCGCAACACCACGACATCGGCACCGGGTGGGGCGATGGGCGCGCGTGCGATCTGCATCACCGAAACCGGACCACGGTCCAGCGCAATGCGCTCGGCGCGGCGTCCGGGGCGATGGACCCGCGCGCTGGGCTGCGGCATCGAAGCGCGGCCAGACAGGCGCCCCGTGCCGACGCGCAGCACATCGCCGTCGCGCAGCACCGGCGTCGCGGTGCCCTGGCTCAGAAAGGCCTGAACATCGACGCGCTGCTCGGCCCCGCCACGGATCAGCACGACATCGGCGCGCGCCGGGTCTTGCGCGAAGCCACCGGCGGCGTTGATCGCGTCGATTGCGGTCAGCGGCCGGTCGGTCAGCCCCTGGCGGCTCGGGCGGCGCACATCGCCAACCACGGCAACAGAGCGGGCATTGAAATCGGTAACCCGAACATCGACCTGCGGCGAGGACCGGTAGCGGCTCAATCTGGTGACAAGATCGGCGCGGATTTCGGCGACGCTGCGCCCGTCCACGGGCACGCGGCCCAGATACGGAACCTGAATCGCGCCGTCTTCGGCAACGCGGTAGCCTGCGGTCTGGGTCAGTTCGGGTTCATCAACGACAAAGAGCTGCATCACGTCCCCGACGCCCAGCCGGTAGACCCAGCCCTGGCCGCCGGCGCCAGCGCCGCCGCCGCCACCGAACTGGGCAATGTTGTCCGGTGTGACATCCACAACCGAGAGCGGGCGGGCGGCCTGGGCCAACGGCATGACATCCAGCCGCGACCCCTCGCCGAAGGACGGCCCTTGCAGCATTGTCGCCGGGGTCAGAGTGGCGGACGCGCACCCCGCAAGGCCAAAGCCCGTCGCAAGCAGCGCGGCGCGCGACACAAGGCGCAAGCGCGAGAGCCGGGCAACAAGAGCAAGGGACGGGAACCGAAGGGACATGAGAATTCGCTCCTGGCTGGAAACGGGATGACGGGGGCAATCAGCGGCCATAGATCAGCTCCGCGACGATATCGTCCGAGCGCAGATCAAAGCGCAGCGCGTCCGATGTGACATTGCTGAACAGCAACACGATGGAAATGAACGCCACCAGCGACGCGGTCAGCATGAACTTGGATTCCGGTCGCGGGAGCGCGGGATCGAAGCTGCGCTGGCGCGCTCCGGTGTTCTGCCGCGTCCATTTCTGGACATTGGGGTTGTGCGACACGAAGATCTTGATCGCCGCGCCCACGACCTGGCCATAATAGGTCAGCAATGGAAAGACCGGATGCCAGCGCCGGGCGCTCAGCCCCACCAACACCGAATGCACCGACCGGGTCAACGCCACCCACAGCACGTAGATGGCAAAAAAGGCCGGGTCGTGCAGCAGCCCGGCGGCGGTGAAGAACACCAGCCCGAACAGCGGTGTCCACATGGTAACCCGTTGATCCAAAAGCGCGATCCAGGTGAACAGGCCCAGTTTCCGCCGACCCATCTTCAGCGCCTTCGATCCGCCGCGCGCCATGTTGCCGAACCAGCGCTTTTGCAGGCCGATAGAGTCGCGCAAGAAGCCCTTGCCGGGCAGCGATTCCAGGCAATAGATCACCGTGTCCGGCACATAGGTCACATCCCAGCCCTGCTCGATCACCCAGCGCCAGGTTGACTTGTCATCGCCGGTCAGCATGTCGATCGGGCCCAGGCGCGGATGGTGCAGCGTGTCTTTCAACAGGTTCGCGGCAAAGTTGGGGTCCATCAGGATCTGGCT
>CAJQNQ010000100.1 GCA_905479725.1 uncultured Paracoccaceae bacterium
ATCGCCATCACGCTGGGCGATCCGACCGCCGCGCTGATCCTGCTGGCCGGGGTTTATTACGGCGCGATCTTCGGCGGCTCCACCTCGTCGATCCTGCTGAACGCGCCGGGGGTCGCGGGCACGGTGGCGACCTCGTTCGACGGCTACCCGATGGCCCGAAAGGGCCAGGCGGGCAAGGCGCTGACCATCGCCGCCGTGTCCAGCTTCGCGGGTGGAACGATCGGCGCGATCCTGCTGATGATCTTCGCCCCGGCGCTGTCCTCGGTCGCGCTGCTGTTCCATTCGGCGGAATATTTCGGGCTGATGGTTGTCGGCCTGTCGGCCATCGCCGCCTTTGCCGGAACCGGGCAGGTGGCCAAGGCGCTGATGATGACCCTTCTGGGCCTGATCCTGGCCACGGTGGGCGAGGGCGCGCTGTTCAACATGCCGCGCTTCACTCTGGGGATGATGGACCTGCAATCGGGCATCTCCTTCATCACGCTGGCGATGGCCATGTTCGCGCTGCCCGAAGCAATGTTCCTGATCCTGCACCCGGGCCGCAGCGAAGGGGCTCAGGACGGGGGCGGCAAGATCACCAACTTGCGCTTTTCCCGCGCCGAGGCCTGGTCGATGGCACCGGTCATCGGGCGCCAGTCGGTGCAGGGCTTCTTTATCGGTGTGCTGCCGGGGGCCGGGGCCACCATTGCGTCCTTCCTGGGCTATGCGGTTGAGCGTAACCTGGCCAAGGGCGAGGAACAGGCGGAATTCGGCAAGGGTTCGATCAAGGGGCTGGCGGCGCCGGAGACCGCCAACAACGCCGCCTGCACCGGATCCTTCGTGCCGCTGCTGACGCTAGGCATCCCGGGGTCCGGCACCACCGCGATCTTGCTGGGCGCCCTGCTGGCGCTGAACGTGACGCCCGGTCCGCGCCTGATGACCGACACGCCCGAGGTGTTCTGGGCCGTCATCATTTCGATGTTCATCGGCAACCTGGTGCTGCTGGTGCTGAACCTGCCGTTGATCCCGTATATCGCCAAGATCCTGTCGATCCCGCGCAACTTCCTGATCCCGTTCATTTTGTTCTTTACCCTGATGGGCGCCTATATCGGCCAGAACAACGCCACGGAATTGCTGATCCTGGTCGGGCTGGGCGTCGCCGCGACGATCCTGCGCTTTGCCGATTACCCGCTGGCGCCGCTGCTGATCGGCTTCATCCTGGGCACCATGCTGGAGGACAATTTCGCCCGCTCCATGCAGCTTTACCGCGGCCTGGATTTCATTGTGGAGCGGCCGATGACCCTGGGTCTGCTGGTTCTTGCGGCGTTTCTGGTGCTGCTGCCCAGCTACCGCGCACGCCGCGCCCGGCGCCGGGCCGAGGGGGTTGCAGACGGGGATTGAGCCGGACGCGCGGGCCCGCCGCCCGGCGACGGCCCGCTGACCGCCGCCGGCTTGACGCGCGCGCCGATCCGGGGACAGGGTAGGGCGACGCGCCCCCAGCCCCTTAGCCCGGAAGGCCCGCTATCGTGGATCAAGTCGAAGTCGTCGTGATTGGCGCCGGTGTCGTCGGGCTGGCCATCGCCCGCGCGGCGGCGCTGCGCGGGTATGAAACGCTGGTTGTCGAATCCAATCTGGCGATCGGCATGGGGATATCGTCGCGCAACAGCGAGGTGATCCATGCCGGGCTTTATTACCGGCCGGACAGCCTGAAGGCGTTGCACTGCCTGCGCGGCAAGCAACGGCTTTACGCGTATTGCCAGCGCAACGGCGTGCCGTTTCGCAAGACCGGCAAGCTGATCGTGGCGACCTGCGCGTCGGAAGAAGCGCAGCTAGAGGTCATCGCCCGCCGCGCGCAGGCCAGCGGGGTTTCAGGCGCCGATGCGCTGGTCGCGTTGACCCCGGCGCAGGTTCGCCGGCTGGAGCCCGACATCGCCTGCGCCGCCGCGTTGCTGTCGCCGTCAACCGGCATCGTCGACAGCCATGCCTTCATGACCCGGATGATGACCGATGCCGAAGCGGCGGGCGCGCTCTTTTCCTTCGGCACGCGGATTGACACCCTGGAGCCCGGGCCCCCGCACCGCCTGAGCGGTATCAGCCAGGGCGAGTGTTTCGATCTGGCCGCCCGCCATGTGATCGTCGCCGCCGGGCTGCACAGCACGGGTCTGGCCCGCGCGTCGGGCCTGCCCGCGCCGAAGGACACTTGGCTCAAGGGAAATTACTTTGTCCTGAACCAGCGCGGCCCCTTCAAGCACCTGATCTATCCGGTTCCGGTGCAGGGGGGGCTGGGTGTGCATGTCACGCTGGATATGGGCGGCGAAACCCGGTTTGGACCCGATACAGAGCCTGTCGAGTCCGAGGATTACCGGGTCGACGCCGCGCGCCAGCCGGAATTCGAGGCCGCGATCCGGCGCTATTGGCCCGGTCTGCCCGACAACGCCCTGCAACCGGGTTACGCGGGCATCCGGCCCAAGCTGCATTCCGCGCCCGGCACCGCCGCCGATTTCGTCATTCACGGTCCCGCGGATCTGGGCATCGACGGGATCGGCGTGCTTCACGGCATCGAATCGCCGGGCCTGACCGCAAGCCTGTCGCTGGCCGACGCCGTGTGCGACGCGGTGCTGAGGGGGTAGGGCCGGATGCACCCGCCAGGCCTTGCGCCCGGCGCACGGGCGGCAGGTTCAGGCGGATTGTTCGATTTCGGGATGACGGTGATCGGTCGCGCAGTGAGAATGGTCGCCCAGAACCTCGATCACCCGGCAATCGCCGATCCGCCCGCCCGCGCATTGCACGATCATGCGCTCCAGTTCAGCTTTCAGCGCCCTCAACCGCGTGATGCGGCTTTCCACCTCGGCCAATTGGGCCTTTGCGATGGCATCGGCGTCGGCGCAGCTTTGGTCGGGCTTGTCGGCCATGCTCAGAAGGTCGCGAATCGCCTCCAGCGTGAAGCCAAGATCGCGCGCATGGCGGATGAAGTTCAGCCGCTCCAGCGCCTTGGGGCCATAAAGCCGCTGGTTGCCCGGGCTGCGTTCGGCCTCGGGCAAGAGACCGATCTGCTCGTAATAGCGGATCGTCGGCACCTTGACCCCGGTCCGGGACCCCAGTTTTCCGATGGTCAGCATCGCTTTCCCCTTGAAGCTATAGGCGCTAGAGATATTAGGCATTCGACGCGACGAGATCAACGGCCCATAGAAAGCCCCGAACAGGACGCATCATGAAAAATCTGTGGATACTTCTCGTCATCGCCGCCGCCGCGCTTGTCGACCAGCTGAGCAAGGCGCTGGCGCTGGCGCAGCTGTCCCTTGGCACGGCCGTGCCGGTTCTGCCCGGCTTCAATCTGAGGCTCGGGTTCAACGAAGGGGCAAGCTTCGGGCTGCTTTCGGGCGTCATGGCGGGCAGACCGCTGGCCATGGTGGCGCTGACCGGTGTGCTGACGCTGGTTCTGGCGGTCATGGCGTTTCGCACAAGCGACTCGCTGGAGCGCGCCGGGTTTGCGCTGATCGTCGGTGGCGCGCTGGGCAATATCATCGACCGGCTGCGCCACGGTGCGGTGACCGATTTCGTCGATCTTTACTGGCAGGACTGGCGCTGGCCGACGTTCAATCTGGCCGATGTCGCCATTTTTCTGGGCGCGCTGTGCATTTTCGCCACGGTGTTCCAAAAGCGCCCGCGCCCGTCTGCCTGAACCGCAGTCGGGAACGGTCAGGACCGGTCGGCAAAGGCGGCGAACAGCGCCAGGGTCCGCTCGCTGACATGGTGCTCGATGCCTTCCGCGTCATGTTCCGCCGTTTCGGGATCAAGCCCCAGGCGCAGAAGAAACCGCAAGACGATCTCGTGCCGGTCGCGGCATTCCCGGGCCAGCGTGCGCCCTTCGTCGGTCAGAAAGACCGAGCGGTATTTCGCGCGGGTGATCAGGCCGTCGCGCGCCAGACGACCCAGCGTTTTCGCGACCGTCGGCGCGGTCACGCCCATCCGCGTGGCAATATCGACCGGCCGGGCCTCGCCGTTCTCATGGATCAGATCCGCGATCAGTTCGACATAATCCTCCGTCACCTCGCTGCGCCGCGCCTCGCGCACACCGATAAAGGCCTCGGTCCGGGCTTCGACCGCGCGGGCATCGGATTCGGGACGCTCACTCTCTGGGCGCTCACTCTCTGGGCGCTCGGCATCGGGGCGCTCGGCATCGGGGGGCTGTTCATTCGTCATGTCGGCATCTTCGCATATTCGGGATTGACTCGTAAAGCCCGAGCGATGATTATTAGCCGATGCTAACTTAATGCGCCGTGACTTTGGCTGGTGCGCAAAACCACGGGAATCCCTGCTCCATGTCAACCAACGCCTGGCGTCAGCACAATGAGACGCCATCGATGTCCGAGGTCTTCCGCACCATCGCGGTCGGCAACGGCGGCACCAGCCGATTCCGGCGCTTTCTGGCCTTTGTCGGCCCCGGCTATCTGGTGGCCGTGGGCTATATGGACCCGGGCAACTGGGCGACATCACTGGCGGGCGGGGCGGCCTTTGGCTATACGCTGCTGTTCGTCGCGCTGTTGTCGAACATCATGGCGATCTTGCTGCAATCGCTGTGCGCGCGGCTGGCGGTCGCGTCGGGTCGGGATCTGGCGCAGGCCTGCCGCGATGCGTTTCCCAAATGGATGTCGATCCCGCTGTGGATCTTCGCCGAGCTGGCCATCATCGCCACCGATCTGGCCGAAGTGATCGGCACCGCCATCGGCTTGAACCTGCTGTTCGGCATTCCGCTGGAGATCGGCGTGTTCATCACCGCCGCCGACGTGTTCCTGATCCTGTGGCTACAAAACAAGGGGTTCCGCTGGGTCGAGGCCGTGATCATCGCCCTGATGGCGCTGATTACCGCCAGCTTTGCGGTGCTGATCGCGCAGGCCGATCCGGTCTGGGGCGACGTGATCGCCGGCTTCGCGCCGGACCGCGAGATCATCAACAACCCGACGATGCTTTACCTGGCGCTGGGGATCATCGGCGCCACCGTCATGCCGCACAATCTGTATCTGCATTCGGGCATCGTGCAGACCCGCGCCTTCGGGCTCGATCTGCCGTCCAAACGCGAGGCGCTGCGACTTGCGACCTGGGACAGCACCATCGCCCTGATGTTCGCGCTGACGATCAACGCGTCGATCCTGATCCTGGCCGCTGCGGCGTTCTACACCGTGGGCGTGACCGATGTCGCCGAGATCGACAAGGCGCATCTGTTGCTGGAACCCTTGCTGGGGTCTTCGCTGGCCCCGATCCTGTTCGGGGTGGCGCTGCTGTGCGCGGGTCTCAATTCGACCGTCACGGCGACCATGGCCGGGCAGATCGTGATGGAGGGATTCATCAACCTGCGGCTGCCCCCCTGGGCGCGGCGCCTGATCACCCGGGGGCTTGCGATCGTGCCGGCGATGATCGTGATCCTGCTTTACGGCAGCGAGGGGATCGGCGAGCTTCTGATCCTCAGCCAGGTGGTGCTGTCGTTCCAGTTGCCCTTTGCCATCGTGCCGCTGGTGATGTTCACCGCCAGCCGGGCCAAGATGGGCGCCCTGGTGGCGCCGCAATGGCTGACCTGGACCTGCTGGCTGATCGCGGCGGTCATCATCGTGCTGAACGCCAATTTGCTGTGGACCATCTACCAGGCGTGAGTGATCGCCGGGTCCTGCGCGGTCTTGCCGGGTCTATCTGCCTGACACCTATCTGCCTGGCGCCACGGCGACCGGTCGCGCCGGTTTGACCAGGCGCAGGCTCTCCGTGTTCCAGGTGGCGCTGACGCGCTGTGCCTCCTGTTTCAACAGGTCGGCAAACCGGGCGGCCAGCGGGCTCATTGGCTTGCGGATGGGTTCGATCAGCATCAGATCGACATGCATGTCCGGCCCCACGATCGGATTCACACACAAGGCGCGGTGCCCGCCATCCTCGGCCATCATGACAGCGGGAAGGATGGCCATCCAGTCGCTATGTGCGACGAAATCCAGCGTGCCGAGCATCGTGTCCAGTTCCAGCAACTGACCGATCCTGATGTCATTCGTCGTGCAGTAGCTTTCGATCGTATGATGGCGGATGTTGTCGCCGCCCGGCACGACCAGCTTGAACGGGGCCAGCGCGCGCAGGCAGACGGGGGCCAGGGGCTCCAGTTCACCGCTTGCCCGTGACACCAGAACCTCGGGCGTGCGCACGAAGAATTGGCCGCGCACCCCGGTGTCCGAGCTTCCCGACGGCACGATGGCGAAATCCAGCTCGCCCGCCTGCACCGTCTGCGTCAGACTGGCGCTGTAGCTTTCGGTGATGCGGACATTCACATTCGGCGCCTCTTGCAGGAACCGGTCCAGAACCGGAGACAGAACCCGGCTGGTGATGCTGGGCATCAAGCCGACATGGATCTCGCCGGCCTCGCTCTTTGCGAAGCGGGTGACATCGCGGCGCGCCAGGGCATAGACGCGCAGAACCTCCATGCAGTTGCGGTAGAAACTGTCGGCCGCGGGTGTGGGGGTCACGCCGCCCCGTTCGCGCAGAAACAGTTGCACGCCAAGCATATACTCAAGGTTGCGCATGTGCTGCGACACGCCGGACTGGGTGGCGTTCTCGCGCTCGGCGGCGGCGGTGAAGGATCGCTCTTCATAAGCCGCCACGAAAATCGAGATGTCCCTCAGGCTGCACCGCATGTCCATTCGCAATCCCCTTTGTTTCCTGGCTTTGGCGGGCCCCGGGGCCCCGTGCGTTCCTCTGCCATCAGGTTTTCCGATTGTCCCCAGTCGGCATTGTGATGTCTCAGGCAAATGATGCGCGTTAGAAATATCTAACGGCCCGGGATTCGTTCGGCAAGCGTTATGGTCACTTGAACCATCCAAGATGGAAGAGTCAGGCGTGATGGCGGGCGCTCCATGCCATCTTGACAGAAGGGAAGGCGCAGCGTGATATTTCAGTCGCCAGACCAAAGGGACATAACGAAAGCGGACGTTGCATCGGCGGCTGCTGATTCAGCCGTTGGCCAAATGCGCGCGAAACAGCAAAAAGGGGGCACGACAGTGCCGCACAGGATCGGATTCATTGGACTGGGCGTGCTGGGCAATGCCATCGCGCAGAACATCGCGGCCAGCGGCGCAAGCCTTCTGGGTCACGATGTGTCGGCGCTCGCGCGCAAGCGCGCGAGCGCCGATGGCGTGGCGCTGGCGACCGGTATCGCCGACATGGCCCGCCAGTGCGATGTCGTATTCACCTGTCTGCCGAACGCGGACGCGGTGCGGGACGTCTGCGCCGAACTGACCGCCTCAGGGCACCGCGACCAACTGATCGTCGAACTGAGCACGCTGTCCATCGCCGACAAGGAGGCCGCGCGCGACACTCTGGAGCGCGCCGGGCGCCGGGTTCTGGATTGCCCGGTCAGCGGCAACCGGATCATGGCGCTGGACCGCAAGCTGACGGCCTTTTGCAGCGGCGATCGCGGCGATTACGAGTCGGTGCGCGAGACGCTGCTGTCCTTTTGCCGCAAGGAACATTTTGTCGGTGTCTACGGCAACGGCACCAAGACGAAGCTCTGCGGCAATATCCTCAACCTGGTGCACAACACCGTCGCCGCCGAGGCAATGGTGCTGGCGATCAAGTCCGGGCTCGACCCGCGACAGTTCCACGAGGTCATCAGCGGCAGCGGGTCCAGTTCGGCGATGTTCGAGGTGCGTGGCAGGCTGATGGCCGAAAACGACTATGCCAGGGACGGCATGAATTTCTCGGTGCCGCTGAAGGATTCGCGCATCATTTCGGACCATGCGGCCAGCGTCGGAATGCCCATTCCGCTGTATCAGGCGGCCTTGCAGTTCTACCATGCGGCGGCCGCGCAGGGTCTGGCGCATCTGGACGCCGCGGCGGTCTGCAAGGTGATGGAACGCAACGCCAATTGCGAACGCCAGGCATGAACATGGCGCAGCGAACCCTTCGACCCAAGGAGGCGCCACGCCTTGCTTCTTCCGATCCTGTCGGTCATCGCGCCGCTGTTTGTCATCATCGCGCCCGGGTATCTCTGGGCGCGCTTCAAGATGCCCTTCGACACACGGACCATCGGTGCGCTGGTGTTGCAGGTCGGCACCCCGTGCCTGATCTTTTCCACCCTGACCGGGACGGGGGCCGCCGCGTCGGTCATGGGGAACATGGTGTTGGCCGCGATTCTGGTGATCGCCGCGTCGACCGTGCTGGGCGCGCTGGTGCTGCGCCTGTGGGGGCAGCCGCTGAACACCTATCTGCTGGTGGCGATGCACGGCAATTCAGGCAATATGGGCCTTCCGCTGGCCGCCATGGCCTTCGGGGCCGAGGGGCTGGCGCTGGGGATCGTTTATTTCACCGTGGTCGCCATTTCCCAGAACACGCTGGGCCATGTGGTCAGCGCGGGGCGGTTCAGCCCGAAGGCGCTGCTGCGCCAGCCCGTGGTCCATGCCAGCGCGATCACGGTTTTCGTCCTGGCCAGCGGGGTGGCGGTGCCGGTCTGGATCGCCCGGACCACGGAATTGCTGGCCGGGATCGTCATTCCGACCATGCTGATTCTGCTGGGTGTCTCGTTGTCGCAGCTGACGGTCGCGGACCTGAAGCTTTCCGCGGCGATGGCGCTGATGCGCTTCGGCGTGGGGGCACTGGCGGGCGTTGCGCTGATCGTCGCGCTGGGGCTAAGCGGGGCCGAGGCCGGGGTGGTCTGGATCATGGCCACCATGCCCGCGGCCGTGGTCAGCGTGATCTTTGCCGAACGCTACGGACATTCGCCGGAAAAGGTGGCGGGCACGATCGTCGTTTCGACCGTGGGCACGCTGGCGGGCCTGCCACTGATCGTCTGGATCGCCATGCTTCTGGCATCATGAAACACAACAACAGGACGCGCGTATGACAAATGACATGGCGCGGGCAGGCAGCGTGCTGGCCCGGCTCAACTTCAACTCGGCGGTGGCGCTTGCGGTCGTTGTGCTTGGCATCGTGATATGGCTTCTGGTGCCCTATCAGGTCGCCGAACCGCCGGTCTTCTTCGGGCGCAGCAGCGTCGGCATCAGCCCCAAGCTGTTTCCGCAAATGATTGCCATCGGCATGGTGGTGATCGGCGCGCTCTATTTCCTCGCCAGCCTGTCGATGCGACAGATAAGCGGATTTCGGGGCCTTTCCGCCTCGGCCTATGTCAATCTTGGCGTGGTGCTGATTGCGATGCTGGCCTATGTCGCGCTGCTGCGCCCGCTGGGCTATCTGGCGACCAGCATGGGCGTGGCGACGGCCATTTCGTTCTACTACGGCTCGCGCAACCTGGTGGGCATCGGCTTGACGGGAATCGCCGCGCCGCTGGTCATCTACACCCTGTTCACCCGGTATCTCAGCGTTTCGCTGCCGCCTTTTCCCTGGGGGTCGTGATGTTTGACATGCTTATTGACGCCATGCTGATGCTGATGCGTCTGGATATAGTGCTGATGATTTCCGGCGGGCTGGTCCTGGGGATGCTGGTTGGCGCGCTGCCCGGTTTCACCACCGTCATGGCGATGGCGATCGTTCTGCCGATCTCGTTTTTCCTGGAGCCGATCCTGGGTATTCCGTTCCTGATCGGCGTCTACAAGGGCGGCATCTTCGGGGGCAGTATACCGGCCATTCTGGTGAATATTCCGGGCACCGGGGCGTCGATGGCGACCACGCTGGATGGCCCGGCGATGACCCGCAAGGGCCAGTCGCGCAAGGCGCTTGAAATCGCGCTGGTGGCGTCGGCGGTGGGGGACTTCCTGTCTTCTTTCGGCACGATCCTGGTCATCGGCCCGATTGCCATGATTGCGCTGCTGATCGGCCCGCCCGAGATTTCGGCGATCCTGCTGCTGAGCCTGATGATTATCGTGATGTCCAGCTCGGGCAATTTTCTAAAGGGCATGGTGATGCTGCTGATCGGCATGTTCCTGGCCACGGTGGGTCAGGATCCGGTCGGTGCCATGGTGCGGTTCGATTTCAACTTCTATCCGCTTCAGGCGGGGATCGACCTGTTGCCGCTGATCATCGGCCTGTTCGCCATTCCCGAGATCCTGTTCGCCATCGAGCAGCGGCGCGAGGCGGTTGTCGATCCGGCCCATACCAAGGCGCAGGGCGAGCGTCTGCGCTGGTCCGAACTGATGGCCTGTGGCCGCACGATCCTTCGGTCCACGGCGATCGGCGGGGTTATCGGCATGGTGCCCGGCATGGGGCAGGTGGTGGCGGCGTTCATCGGGTATTCGGCCGCCAAGGGCGCGTCAAAGCATCCCGAGACCTTCGGCCAGGGCGAGATCGAGGGCGTCGCCGCCCCGGAAGCCGCGAACAACGCGGTCAACGGCCCGACCATGGTGCCGCTGCTGACGCTGGGCATTCCGGGCGACAACATCACCGCCATCCTGCTGGGGGCCTTCGTGGCGCAGGGGCTGCGGCCCGGTCCGCAACTGTTCCAGGATCAGGGCACGCTGGTCTATGCGCTGTTGTTCTCGATGCTGCTGGCCTGTGTGCTCTTGCTGGTCATCGGTTATCTGCTGACCCCGGTCTTTGCCCGCGTCGTGACGATCAGCAAGGCCTATCTGGTGCCGCTGATGCTGATCTTCGCGGTCGGCGGCACCTATGTCTATCGGTCGAACCCGATGGATCTGTATTTCATGATCGGCTTCGGCCTGTTCGGCTACGGTGCGCGCAAGCTGCATTTCGATCTGACGCCCCTGGTGATGGGGTTCATCCTGACACCGCCGCTGGAATACGCGCTGGCGCAATCCATGCTGCTGTCGCGGGGCGATCTGCTGGGCTACCTGGTCGGCACGCGGCCGATCGCGGTTGGTATCCTGGTGCTGACGCCGGTGCTGATCTTCTGGCTTGGCTACCGGCAAAGAAAGCAAAGACGCGTCCGGCCCTAGGTCGGGCGCGCCATGACGACCAATCCATCATTTGAGGAGGACCAACGATGGGAACGATAAGACACACAATCCTGGCGATTGCCGCGGCACTGGGGGTGGTGAGCGCGCCTGCGATCGCCGAGACCTATCCCGACCGCCCGATCACGATGATCATTCCGCTGGGCGCGGGCGGGTCGCACGATCTGAACGCCCGGGTGATGACCTCGGTTCTGCCGCAGATCCTGGGGCAGCCGGTGGTGGTGCAGCTGATGCCGGGCGCGGGCGGGCAGATCGGCACCGCGGCGGCGGCTTCGGCCCCGGCTGACGGCTATACGCTGCTGTTCACCCACAACTTCATCGATGAATTGCAACAGTTCGTCACCACGCTGCCCTACAGCCCGAACGATGACTTCGTGGCCGTTTCGCGCACCAACACCGCGCAGCCCGTGCTGGTGGTGCGCAATGACAGCCCGTTCCAGACTTTCGACGAGCTGATCGCCTATGCCCAGGAAAATCCTGGCCAGCTGCGCTTCGGTCATAGCGGCAACTGGGGGGCCTTCATGGTGCCGGGGCTTGCGCTGATGCAGGCGGCAGAAGCCGATGTCACGCTGATCCCGTATCAGGGTGGCGGCCCGGTGATCCAGGCGCTTCTGGCGGGCGATGTCGACTTCACCTTTGCCTTCGCTTCGGTGCTGGCGGGGCAGGATCTGCGCCCGCTGCTGGTCGTCGGTGACCAGCCGATGCTGGACGGCGTGCCGACCACCACCGAGCTGGGCTATGACCAGGTTTCCGAGATCGGGGTCATGAATCGGGTGGTTCTTGCGCCCGCTGGCATTCCCGAAGATCGGCTTGCGATCCTGCGCGACGCCTTTGAACAGCTCAACGAGGATCGGACCTATCTGCGGCTTCTGGACCGTTTGGGCGAGAATTCGGACATGATGGGCGGTGCGGAATACAACGAAGTCCGCCTGCGCCAGGCCGAGCAATACCGCGCCCTGGTCGAATCCTTCGGCGGCTGACACAAGCCTGTTCGAACGAGGCTGTTCGAACGTGCCTGTGCGAACAAGGCGGGCGGTCCTGATCGGGACCGCCCGTTTTCCATGTCGTTCAGGCCTGTTTCCAGGACCGGACCAGCGCATCATAGGCGGGAAAGAGCCGGGTGAAATCCTGCTCCAGCAAGCCCTGTTCGCCGACCTGCGCCAGCAATCCGGCGGTCAGATGGACATAGGCCGAGGGTTGCTTGAGATCGTCGAACAACGCGCTGGCCAGGCTCAGGTCCTTGGCCAGATTGCCCGCGACCGAGCGCCCATCGAACTCCCCGCTGATGATGTGATCGGGAAAGCGCCGTTCGCTGACGAAACTGCGCGCGTTGCCCGCGTTGATCGCCGCGATGGCGCTTTCCAGCGGAATGCCCGCGCGCGCGGCGGCGCGGCAGCCCTCGGTGGTGGCCAGGAATATGGTGTGACAGATCATGTTGTGGACCAGCTTCATCGTATGCCCGGCGCCCGAAGGGCCGACATGAAGGATTTGCGCGGCGATCCGGTCCAGGACCGGGCGGATGCGCGCCAAGACCTCGGGCGCACCGCCGATCATCAGCGTCAGCTGCCCGGCCGCCGCCCCGGCGGCACCGCCGCTCATCCCGGCATCCAGATAGGCAGCGCCCGCCTGCGCGGCCCTTGCGGCCAGCCGCGCCGTGGCCCCGGGATCCGAGGTGGTCAGATCGACCAGCACCCGCCCGGCGTCCCGATCTGTCGGGCCCGTGTCAGGCGGGTCCGTGTCAGGCAGGTCCGTGTCAGGCGGGCCCGTGTCAGGCAGGCCCGTGTCAGGCAGGCCCATGTCAGGCAGGCCCGTGTCTGGGAAGCCCAATTCCAGCAATCCCGCATCGAACAGCGCGCCGATCTGCGCGCTGCCGGGCACTGCCAGCAGGATGATATCGCAATCCGCCACTTTTCCCAGGCCCCAGGGCACGGCGGGAAAGCGGGCGCAGGCGGCGTCACGCGCGTCCCAGACCGCGCGCAGAAGGCCCGCCGCCCGAAGGTTTTCGGCGATCCCACCGCCCATGGCGCCCAGGCCGATGACGCCGCATCGCGGCGGGGTCACGGGGCCGACCGTTTATGCGCCTCGGCCAGGTCGGCCAGTTGTGCGATCGCGCTGTTGGACAGCGGCAGGTCGACCGGTGTGCCGATCTCGGCTGACAGGTCCGCCGCGCGATAGGTTTCCATCACCATGCGCGCGTGCTCTGGTTGCACCATCACCGGGCGATCCAGCAGCACGCTTTCCAGGAAATGCAATGTCTCGGGGCCCATCTGGCCGGCGAACACATGGTCCACCTGCTCGCCCGGCATCGTCGACATTGGATAGCGGGTGCCATCGGACACGGTGTTCAGCCATTTGTCGCGATGCGTGTCGTCCAGGAACAACGCGCCTTCGGTGCCGGTGATCTCGATCCAGGTGGCGCAGAAATTGGGGTAGCTGGGCGGCAGGTTCCAGCCGCCGCCGATCACCACGAGCATCCCGTTATCCATGGTGACGGTCGTCCACATCGCGTCGTAGGATCCGTTGAGCGCCTTCATGTAGCCATAGGCGCCTTGCGAATACACGCGCACCGGTTTGGCCGGTTCCAGCATCCAGAACACGAAATCCAGGTCATGGGTCGATTCCATTGCCGCGGGCGACAACCGCACCCGCGAGGCGATCTTGGTGCCCAGCGTCCGCGACAGGTGGCGGCTGACCATCACGTTGACCACGTTGCCCAGCGTGCCATCGGCGATCTTCGACTTGGCATAGGCGACCTTGGTGTTGAAACGCTGCGAATAGCCGATGGTGAATTTCAGCCCGTTCTCGCGCGCCAGCTGGATCAGCTCGTCGGCCTCCCAGAACTCCATGGCGATGGGCTTTTCCAGCAGCACATGCTTGCCCGCCTTCAGACAGTCGCGCGCGATGGGATAGTGGGTCTGCTCGGGCGTGGTCGAAATATAGACCACCGAGATATCCGGATTGGCCACGATGTCGCGGTAATCGGTGGTCGCGGTGGCGGAATTGGTCTGGGCGCGCACTTCTTCCAGGCGCTCGGGGCGGATCTCGCAGATATGCAGCTTGTCCACCAATGCCGAACTGGCCAGCGTTTGCGCGCGGATACCGCCGCACCATCCGGTGCCGATGACGGCAACCTCTACCTGTTTCATGTCGGTCCTCCCGTTGAACGTGGTGCAAGGGCCTGCGCCCGTGGCAGGCTGGTTCTAGCAAGCGCGCGCGGCCGGCGTGATGATTTCTCAGACCGGCACGGATCAGCTTTTCTGATGCCCGTCAGGACAGCGGTGGCGCGGGGGTTTCGGGGGTGGCGGTTTGCGCGCCATTCATCACCACCGACAGCATCGAATAATAGCCGACGATCCCGAACAGATCGATCACGCCCTGGTCGCCAAACAGCGCCCGCGCCTGAGCGTGGGTGGAGTCCGACAGCCGCTTGCTGTGCAGAAGTTCCGATATGGCGGCATGGACCACGCGCTCGTCTTCACGCGTGAATTCGGGCAGACGGTCCTCTGCCAGCGCCAGGATGATCGCCGGGTCGATGCCCTGCTGCGCGGCGATGGGCGCGTGAATCGCCCATTCCACCGGCTGGTCCCAGAACCGCGCCGTGCACAGGATGGCCAGTTCGCTCAGCCGCAATCCGATCGCGCTGTCATAGCGCAGGTATTCGCCCACGCGCTGCACACGGTCCATCAGATCGGGGCTGCGCATGAGCGGCACGAAAGGGCTGACGATGGCCTTGCGCGGCCCGTCCAGCATGGGCTGCGCCTGGCGTTGTTGTGCCTCGGTCCAGTCGGCCTGGGGGATCGGCGGATAACGGTCGGGGCCCAGCGGTTTCATCCCAGGCCCTCCCACATGGCGGCCAGGTCGCTGCTGGCATCCATGTTCGGCAGGCGGGCGGCCACCGCATAGCGCCCGCTGCTGAACAAAAGCGGGCTGGCGGCATCGTCGAAGGACGCGCGCACCACCCGGCCCAGCAGGATCTGGTGATCGCCGGCGGGAATGGCTTGTTCCAGGTCGCATTCGAACAGCGCCAACGCGCCTTCGAGCCGCGGGCAGCCGCCATGACCCCTGGACCAGGCGATCCCGGCGAACTTGTCGTCGCGTGGCGTGGCGAAGCGGTGCGACAGGTCGGCTTGCTCCTGGGTCAGGACATTCACCGCGAACACACCCGAGCGAAGGAAAGCCGGCAAGGACGGCGCCTCGCTGCGGATGCTCCACAGGATCAACGGCGGATCCAGCGACACGGCGGAAAAGGAATTGGCCGTCATCCCCACGACGCCGCCCCCTTGGGTGTCCGGTCCGGACGGCCCGTCAGGCCCGTCAGGTTCGTCGGGCGCACGGGTGGTGACAACCGTGACACCGGTTGCGAACCGGCCCAGCGCCTGCCGGAACAGGCGCGAATCCACCAAAGGCACGGCGTCGAATGTCAGGACGTGGTGGGTCATGCGGTCCTCGTGGTCGTGGCATTTCGGGTATCCTTTCAGGTTTGGCGCCCGGGGGGAAAGAAGAAAATCTGCTGGCGCGCATCAGCCCGAATGGATTCTGATGCTGGTCAGAAGAAATCGTGATTTCTCCTGGCGTGGGGGTGTTCATACTCTTGCTGGAAAGGGGAGCGTCATGAAACAGACCGAACGAGCCGAAGACCGCACCAGGATCGCCGGGCGGGGTCTGGCGTGACGCTGCGGGTTTCCGCCGCGCGGCTGAAGGGCTTTGTCGCCGGGGTGCTGGCCGCCGAGGGGCTGCCGCAGACCGACGCGGCCACCGTCGCCGACATGATGATCGAGGCCGATCTTCTGGGCGGCGACGGTCACGGCATCTTTCGCTTGCCGCGTTATCTGGAGCGCCTGCGCGCCGGCGGCTACAACCCGCGGCCCGGTATCCGCATCACGCGCGAACGCGGCGCGATGGCGCTGGTCGACGGCGACAACGGGTTCGGCCATCTGGTGATGAAATTCTGCGCCGACGAGGCCGTCAGGCGGGCGCGCAGCCACGGGGTCGGCTGGGTCGGGGCGCATCATTCCAATCACGCGGGCGCGGCGGGCGTCTATGCCATGATCCCCTTGGCCGACGATATGATCGGGCTGTATGTCGCTGTCGGCAGCGCCAATCACATGGCGCCCTGGGGCGGCCTGGAGATGCTGCTCAGCACCAATCCGATCGCGGTGGCGTTCCCCGCCGCCGGGCGCAAGCCGGTCTTGCTGGACATGGCGACCACGGTCGCGGCCTATGGGAAGGTCAAGCTGGCGGCGCAGCGCGGCGAGGCGATGCCGCCCGACTGGATGATCGATGCCGAAGGCAATCCGCTGACCGACCCGGCGCGCGCCGCCGAGGGATCGCTGCTGCCCATCGGCGGACCCAAGGGCTACGGGCTTGCGCTGGTCTTCGGGCTGTTGGCCGGAACGTTGAACGGCGCGGCATTCGGGCGCGATGTGATCGACTACAATCACGACACCACCAGCGTCACCAATACCGGGCAATTCATTGTCGCCATAGATCTTGCCAGCTTCGGCGATCCCGCGCGGATCAAGGCCGAGGTGGCGCGCATCGGCGACGAGATCACCGGATCGGCCCGCAGACCCGGTGTGGATGCGATCCGCATTCCCGGCGAACGCGCGCTGGCGGTGCGCGACCGGCGACTGGCCGAGGGGATTCCGGTTCCCGCCGCGCTTGCGCAGAAACTCGATGGCATCGCCGCCACCCACGGCCTGCCCCCCTTGCAGGACGTTCCGCAATGACCCAACGCCAGGCCATGATCCGCACCCGGCAGACGATCGACGAATTCGATCGCGGCAACGGCGTCGTCACGCGCCTGTTCTGCAACGAGGACATTTGCGGCGCGCAGGTGACGACCGGCACCACGGTTCTGCCCATCGGCAAGAGCGTGGCCATGCACCACCACAATTGCGACGAGCAGATCGTCATTCTTGCGGGCCGCGCCGAGGCCGAGTTCCAGGGCCGCCGCCGCCCTGTCGGGGTGATGGAGGTCGCCTATATCCCCGCGGGCGAGGTGCATTGCTTTCACAATGTCGGCGATGAGCCGGTGCTGATGCTGTTCATCTATGCTGCCGGCGAGGTGACGCGCACCTTCGCGGCCACCGGCGAAACCGTGGTCCATCTGGCGGCTGGCGACCGCGCGCAGCCCGGGAAACAGGCGCGCTAGCCGCCCGGCCGACATTCTTCCCGCATGTGGCACCCTTGTGCGCAACCCGTCTGCCGAACGGCGCGGGCCGGATTCGTCGGGCCGCCGGATTGGGCGGCCATACGCAGCCCTGATAGAGATCAGCGGTTTTTATAATTTCTGCCGCGTCGCCGGCCTGCCTATCCTTTCCGGGAACCGTGAAGAAAGGAACCCGCATGGCGGTAAGACATGAAGTCGGCCTGGCGATCATCGGCTGTGGCACCATCGGCCGGATCC
>CAJQNQ010000101.1 GCA_905479725.1 uncultured Paracoccaceae bacterium
TGCGCCCTGACTGGCAGATTCGGTTCACTGCCCAGTATATAGCGTGCGACGCGCCCAAGAAAACCCTGCCGGACAAAAGGGACACGGATGACCATCACCACGATCGGCCTGGATGCCGACGATACGCTTTGGCACAACGAGCGGTTTTTCCACATGACGCAGGCGCGGTTCACCGAACTGCTGGCCGATTACACCGATCATGACCATCTGGCGGCGCGCCTGCTCGCCTCGGAGCGCCGCAATCTTGGCCATTATGGCTTTGGCATAAAGGGATTCATGCTGTCGATGATCGAAACGGCGGTCGAAGTCACCGATGGGCGCGTGCCCGGCCACGTGATTGGCCAGATCATCGCTGCGGGGCAAGACATGTTGTCGCATCCCATCGACCTGCTGCCTGGGGTCGAGGACACGATCGACACTCTGGCAGGCCGGTTTCGCCTGGTGCTGATTACCAAGGGCGATCTGTTGGACCAGGAACGCAAACTGGCGCAGTCCGGCTTGGGAGATTGCTTTGACGCGGTCGAAATCGTCAGCGCCAAGACCGCGCCGATCTATCATGAAATCTTTGCAAAGCACGGGGATGGGGCGGCGGCGGCGTTGATGGCGGGCAACTCCATGGCGTCCGATGTGGTGGCGCCGTTGCAAGCCGGAGCGTGGGGCGTATTCGTGCCGCACGGGATGGAATGGGCGCTGGAAAGGGCCGACCCGCCGGAAGATCATCCACGCTTTCGGCGGATCGCGGCCTTGTCCGACCTGCCGGCGCTGATCGAAGGCCTGTCGCGTGCCTGATATCTGGTGGCTTTCACGCGGCGAACCGCCAGATATGGATAGGTTAATTTCGTGTTGAAACACGTTGAAAAACAGGGGGTTTTCTTGAATCACGCGCCGTGCTAGCGTGCCACAGGCAGAAAATGACGTTGATGGGATAAACATCGACGCAGAGGCAGAGGGCAGAATTGTGGCAACGCGAAAGCGGAGTTCGCGTCGCGTCGTTGACGCGATACTTGTGACATTTTCATGCGTCATATTGTTGGTTTCAGCCAGCGGTTTTTCGGCGGCTGCGGCCCCGTTTGCCTCCCTTATCATGGATGTTCGCACTGGCGAGGTGCTGAGCTCGACAAATGCGACAGCCCGGCTTCACCCGGCGTCGCTGACAAAGATGATGACGTTGTATATCGCGTTTGAAGCGGTTGAAAACGGGGAGATCACTCTCGACACCCGCGTCCGGATCTCGGCGCGCGCGGCCGCACAGCCGCGGTCGCGGCTGGGCTTGCGGTCCGGTCAGACCATCGCCTTTCGCTATCTGATCCGCGCCGCGGCGCTGCGTTCGGCCAATGACGCGGCGGTCGCCATCGCCGAAGCCCTGGAAGGATCGCAGGAAGCCTTCGCGCGGCGCATGAACCGCACCGCGCAGGCAATCGGCATGACGCGCACGAACTTCAACAACCCGCATGGCCTGACGCAACGAACGCATCTTTCGACAGCGCGCGACATGGCACGGTTGGCCCGCCAGCTCTATTTCGATTTTCCGCAATATTACAACCTGTTCTCCAGACTGCGCGAGAATGCCGGTATCGCCACGGTGCGCAATACCAACCGGCGGTTTCTGAGCGGCTATCGGGGGGCTGACGGGATCAAGACGGGATATACCGATGCCGCCGGCTACAATCTTGCTGCGATGGCCGAACGCAACGGCGTGCGGATTCTGGTTGTGGTGATGGGCGCGCGTTCGTCCAATCAACGCTATCAGCAGGTTGTGTCCTTGATGAATCGTGGGTTTCGCGAAGCGCCGCGCCGCGCAACCACACGGCGACCGGCGCGGCCCGACTACGGTCGCACGTCGGATGGGTCAGGGTCCGGATTGTCCGCCGGCCGGGTCATCCGGCTTCAGACCACACCGCGAACCAGCATTTTCCCCCGCGCGCGGCCCGTGCAGCCGTCCGAGACACCGCCAGAGGCGATGATCGCGGCCCTGCAAGACGGGATTGACGACGTCATCAACGACATACGCGCCCCTGATCCAGATCCACCTGCCACCGAAACCGCCACCGAAACCGCCGCCGCTCCCGCGCCGCCCGCCAACGCCGATGCCGGTGCCGTGGCGGCAATCGCGCCCGAGCAATCCCGCATCCCCGCCGCGCGGCCCGATGCGATCGTCGCGCAGGCAGCGGCGTTGGCGGGCGAATCCGCCGGTTCGGGCCCTGTCGATTCCGCGCAGGAACCGGCCATCGCGGTCGCGGCAGCCGGGTCAAACGACGATGTGCCCGAGCAAGTTCCCCGGCAGGCCGCCGACGCCGCCGTCGCCGCGCTGCTCGACAGCATGCCGTTGCAATTCCTGCATTCTCCCGACGCCGTTGCCTCGGTCAGGGTCGAAGATGGCATGGTTGTCATTCCTGGCCTGCCTCCGATCGCGACCTATATCGGGGAGACCGAGGCGTTGGCCGGGGACGCCGTAGCCCTGGCTGCCGGAGCGCCGGCAACCTCGCCCGCGCTGCAACCGGCGCCCGCCCTGCAACCAGCCCCTGGCGCGCTGGCTGTCGGGGACGATGGCCGTATCCTGTGGCGCGACGAGGAACTGCTGGCGGCGCTGGCAAACGAGAACCCCGCCGACCCGGTTCTGGCGCCCACCATCGTGCTGACCACCGGCGGATTCGACGAGCCTGCCATCGCCGCGCCGATGCCCGAGATTGTCACTCGCGCCTCCACCTCTGGCGGGCGCGTGTGGGCGGTTGAGCTTGGTCTGTATTCGTCTCGCTTTGATGCCGAGCGCGCGATGCTGCGCCTGGCGCTCTCGGAATCCGGAACGCTGGGCGGCGGGGTTCGGCGCGTGACCACCCGCAACGGGCGCTATGCCGCCGAAGTGCAAAGCCTGACGCAGGACGCGGCGGCCCTGGCCTGCACCCGGCTTGTGGCGCGCGATCATCCGTGTTCGGTGATCGATCCCTGAGCGCGCCAGGTAGCCCGGCCAGCCGATGGGGCGGACTGCCCCTTCGCCCGCCTGGCTACCGGGTGCACAGGATACGCACGGAATCGTATTTGCGCGACGGCTGGGCCAAGGCGGTGCGCGCCAGCAACCGGGCCGAGTGGCGCAATTGCCGGTCTACATCGTCCTGCTCCATTTTGCGGCCATCCATTGCCGCCTGTATGCGGGCCTCGTCCACGATCCAGTCCGGCGTGAACTGACGCACATATCCGCGATAGAGCACCGCGTTGACTGTCAGGCCGGCGGTCTCGGCGCAGGCTTTCAGGCTGTCGGCGGTGAAGAAATTCAGATGACGCGGGGCGTCGAGCCACCGCCAGGCCTGGCCCATCTGCCGCGCGCCCTCACAGTCGTTGTTGGGCACTTCTATCGACATGAGTCCGGTTTCGGACAGCAGGTTGCGGGCATTGGTCAGCGATGCGACGGGATCGAGCGTATGCTCCAATACATGCGAAAAAACGATCAGATCATGGGCCCGATCCTGGACCGACGCCGGCAGGCTCTCGGCCGTTCCCTCGAACACTTCGGACCCTTGTTGCCGCGCGGCAGACACAGCGCGCGGATCGGGCTCGACCCCGCGCACGCTGGTCAGGAAAGAGCCGTAAGTGCGCATCCGGTCGCCATTGCCGCAGCCGATTTCCAGCCCGTTCCGCGCCCCTTTCGGGATGATGGAACGCCACCAGTCCGGTGTTGGCTCGGCGCCGCGCTCGAACCGGTAGGCGAGGGACCGAAGAACGCGCCCGAAGCGGCCGCATTGGCGATCTTCGGATTCGGAATCGAACGACTCTTTTTCCGCATGGGTATAATAGGCGTCCATGTCGTAGAAACTGGCGACCTCGTCGGGGTGCGGGCGCGGGTGAATTTGTCCGAATTTGGCGCCTTCGTCCCACCAGATGTTCCAGGCCCGCCGGTCATCGGGACGCCGCCAATCCATCGGCACCGTCAAATGCGGGCGCATTCCTTTGCCGGTCAGAATACAGTTCGGGTCAGCATACATAGCGGCTTCAAGCTCCCGCTCTTGAACAAAATCTTTCATCACCATGCCTGTCTTGGGGGCCAAGTTGATCCAGTGATGACCGTTCATTGTGGCAAGACTGGGGCTATGTGAGTTTTTTTCTCCATGGAAATCAATAGCTCGAAGCGGTTTGGCATCCGCCCTTCGGCGGGGGCTGGAATCGAGGGCCAGAAGGCAGGAAGTTGAAATCTGCCTTGCGAACCGGCCAGATTGCCGTGCGATCACCATGCCCGAGGCTCTTCGGTGGCGGCACTGGCCTGTGTCGGATGGGCGCGGGTGCCGGTTCAGATCAAACCGCCCGTTGCCACTGTCCGGCGGCTTGGCTAATCAGACGGCATGACCATTGCCTTGCCCAACCCCGCCCAACCCCTGAAGATCGGCACCCGCGGCTCGCCGCTGGCGCTTGCCCAGGCCCATGAAACCCGTGACCGGCTGATGGCGGCTTTTGGCCTGCCCGCCGCCGCTTTCGTGATCGAGGTCATCAAGACCACCGGCGACGACCGCGCGCTGATCGACGCGGATCGACCGCTCAAGGACATCGGCAACAAGGGTTTGTTCACCAAGGAAATCGAGGAGGCGATGCTGGAAGGGGCGATAGACATCGCCGTGCATTCGATGAAGGACATGCCGGTCGATCAGCCCGATGGCCTGTTGCTGGACTGCTTCCTGCCGCGCGAGGATATGCGCGATGCCTTCGTTTCCGGGTCCGTCAGGGCGCTGGGCGATCTGGCGCCGGGGCAGGTTGTCGGCACATCCAGCCTGCGGCGGCGCGCGCAAGTGCTGCACCGGCGGCCGGATCTGACGGTGGTCGAGTTTCGCGGCAATGTGCAGACGCGGCTGCGCAAGCTGGGTGACGGGGTGGCCGATTGCACCTTTCTGGCGATGGCCGGGTTGAACCGGCTCGGCATGACGCATGTCGCGTCCTCGGCCATGACACCCGAGGACATGCTGCCCGCCGTGGCCCAGGGCGCCATCGGGATCGAGCGCCGGGCCAATGACACCCGCGCCGAGGCCCTTCTGGCGGCAATTCATGATGTGCCGACAGCGCAGCGATTGGCGGCGGAACGCGCGTTTTTGTCGGCGCTGGACGGCTCTTGCGAGACACCGATCGCCGGGCTGGCGCTGATCGAGGGCGATCAGGTCTGGCTGCGCGGCGAAATCCTGCGACCGGACGGATCCGAATGCCTGGCGGACGAAGGACGCGCGGCCCTTGAAGACGCAGCGGCGCTGGGCGACGATCTGGGCCGCCGCCTGCGGGCGCGCGCGCCGGCCGGGTTCTTCGATGGGCGGCCATGAAGGTCTGACGTTTTGCCGCGCGAGCAAAGGATCGATCGGCCAGCAAAGCCGGAAAAGGGCGCAAAAGTGTAGGCACAGCCCGTAAGCGGCGCCATTTTCCGCACGCAATGTTGGAAAACTAGAATTTCCGAATTCAGCCCAGCCACGCCGCAATCCGCCGGGCCAGCGCCTGTTGCGCGGGCTCGTCCAGATGTTCGGTCATGAAGATATGCGTAGCGGTCTGGCCCTGCCGAAGCTTTGTGCGCGCGTAGCGCGGATCGTAATGTTCCTGCATCAGCTCGGCCGCCAAGGCCCCGAACGCGCCCTCTTGCGCCCAGGTCATCCAGCGCGCAATCACCGCTTGCGAATGAAAGGGTGACAGGGCGCGCAGGCGCTCCATCAGATCGCCCGGGCTTGCGGTGATGTCGGCATAGGCCTGTTGCAGCCAGTCGGCGCGCGCCGACAGCGGGGCACTGACCTCGATCCGCTCGGCATCCTGCATCGCGCGCCACAGCGACGGCGGCAGGCGCAGCGCGCCGATCCGGTTGCTCTCGGCCTCGACCAGCACGGGACGCGCCGGATCCAGCCGCGCCATCGCCATCGCCAGCGCGCTTTCAAAGCCCTTCTGTGACGGTTGGGCGTCGCCGGGAACCAGGCCGAACAGGGAACCGCGATGCCGCGCCATCCCCTCCAGATCGATGACCTGGCCGCCCAGCGCCGCCACCTTTTGCAACAGCGCGGTCTTGGCCGTGCCGGTGTTTCCGTCCAGCACCCGGACGGGCGCCGGAAAGGGCTGGTTGTAGACGCTGTCTTGCACCAGCCGCCGCCAGCTCTTCCAGCCGCCTTCCAGCAGGCCGACTTGCCAGCCGATCTGCCCAAGGATCATCGCGAAGGCGCCCGAGCGTTGCCCGCCGCGCCAGCAATAGACCAGCGGCCGGAAATCGGCGGGTTTGTCCGCCAGCGCGGTTTCCAGATGCCGCGCCGCGTTGCGCGCCACCAGCGCCGCCCCGATGCGCCGCGCCAGAAACCGGCTTTCCTGCACGTAGACCGTGCCGACCTGCGCGCGCTGCGCGTCGTCCAGCACCGACAGGTTGATGGCCCCGGGCAGGTGGTCTTCGGCAAATTCGGTGGGCGAGCGCGCGTCGATGACGGCGTCAAACGGCAATGTGTCGATCTCGGACAACGAATTCAGGGTCACGCGGCGCATGACATGCCCATAGCGAACGGGGCGGGGATAGAAAAGCCCCGCCCCTGAAATCCCGGTCCGATTGCCCGCTATTCCTGTGCGCGCAAAACCCCCGCAGGGCGGGCCGCCAGCGGTCGTGCGGCGAAACCCAGCCCGGCCAGCAAGACTGCCAGAACGCCGCCCGCGACGATCAACAGCGCCGATACCGGCTCGAATCGATAGCTCAGGTCCATCACCTGCGTCAGGACAGCCCAGGCCGACACCGCCCCGGCGCCGATCGCCACCAGGCCCGCCGCAGCCCCCATCAGGGCCGAGCGCAGTGCGAAACTGGCCAGGATCTGCCCGCGCGTCGCGCCCAGCGTTTTCAGCACTGCGGCCTCGAAAATCCGCGCGCGTTCGCCCGCGGCGGCGGCGCCGATCAGCACCACAAAGCCGGTGGCCAGCGTGGCCAGCGCCGCCATCGAGGTCGCCGCGGCCAGGGTGCTCAGCGCCTCGGCGAAGCGTTGCGCGGTCTCGCGAATGGGGATTGCGGTGACATTGGGGAAGGCCTCGCCCAAGGCGCGCAGCACGGCGCCTTCGACATTGCGGTCGGCGTTCACCGTGGCAATGAACGTGTGCGGCGCGCCGCTAAAGGCGTTGGGGCTGAAGGTCATCACAAAGCCGATCCCGCCGCTTCTGAAATCCAGTTCCCGGAAATTGGCGATGGTGCCGGTGACTTCGCGGCCCAGCACGTTGACGGTGATGGTGTCGCCCAGCGACAGGCCCAGTTCCCGGCCTTCATCGGCCCCGAAGGAGACCAGTGGCGGGCCGTCGTAATCGGCCGGCCACCAGTCACCCTCGGTTACGGTCACCGACCCTTGTTCGGCGGCGTAGGTCAGGCCACGATCACCGTGAAGCACCCAGTGTTCCGGGAATTCGCTTGTCGAGCGGCCATTGATACGGGTGATGACCCCGCGCAGCTGCGGGGCAGTATCGATATCGTTCACGCCGTCCGTGGCGCGCAACTGCGCGGTAAAGGCGTCGATCTGCGCGGGCTGAATGTCCAGAAAAAAGAAGCTGGGCGCGCGGTCCGGCAACTGGGTGGAGATGGCGGCGCGCAGGTTGGCGTCGATCTGGCCGACGGTCGCCAGCACGGTCAGCCCAAGGCCCAGCGACAGCACGACCGCCACCGCGCCCTCGCGCGGGTTGCCCACCGCGCCCATCGCCAGCCGTAACGCGGTGCGCCCGCGCAGCATCCTGGAGCGCGCCAGGCGGCGGGCCAGCGCGCGCACGCCAAGCGCGGCCCCAAACAGCAAGACCAGCGACCCGGCTATACCGCCCGCGGTGCCCAGCGCCAGCATCCAGATGCCCGAGAACCAGACCGACGCGCCGATCAGCGCCGACAGGGCAAGGGCCAGCCAGACCAGGGCCCAGGCGCGCGGCCAGGCCCGGGATTCGGTCCCTATGCCGCGATACAGGGCGGCGGCGCGCACGTCCTGCACCCGTGCCAGCGGCCACAAGGTAAAGACCAGCGCCGTCAGCACGCCGTAGACGGCGGCCTCCAACAGCGGTCCGGGGTAGAAGCCCACCGCCATCGGCACCGGCACCTGGGCCTGCACCAGCGGTGCCGCCAGCGCCACCGCGCCTGCGCCCAGCACCAGGCCCGCGACGACCCCCAGCACGGTCAGGATGCCAATCTGAAGGAAATAAATGGTAAAGATCGTCCGCCCTTCAGCGCCCAGCGTTTTCAGGGTGGCGATCACCGGTGTCTTGGCGTCCAGGTAGCTGCGCACGGCGGCGGAAACCCCGACGCCGCCCACCGCCAGCCCGGCCAATCCGACCAGAACCAGAAAGGCGCCCAGCCGGTCCACGAATCGGGCGATATTTGGCTCTGCGCTGCTGGAGTCGCGCCAGCGGATGCCGGCATCCGGGAAGGCAGTGTTCAGCGATTGGCGCAGCTGTTGAAGGGTGTCGCCCTCGCGCAGGGTAAGCCGGTAGGAGGTATCAAAAAGCGTGCCCGGCCCGATCAGGCCGGAATTCTCGAGCGCTGCGGCGGCGACCAGCGTCCGGGGGCCAAGGCCGAAACTGGTGCCGATGCTGTCGGGTTCCCGCAGCACGGCGGCCATCAGCGCGAAGTCCTGACGGCCCAGGCGAAACGTATCGCCGACACTCAGCTCCAGCCGGTCGATCAGCACCGGATCCATCGCCGCACCCGGCAGGCCGCCGCGACCGGCCAGCACGGTGGCGATGTTCATCGCTGGCTCGAACGTCGCGGTGCCGATCAGTGGCCAGGCGCCGTCGACGGCCTTGACCTGCGTCAGCGCGCGCTCGCCCGCGCCGGTCACCGCCATGGAGCGGAATTCGACCACCTCGGCCATAGCGGTGGCTTCGCTGGCCATCCATGCGCGCTCGGACTCGTCGGCGAAGCGGTAGGTCAGGCGCAGTTCGGCATCGCCGCCCAGAAGTGCGCGACCTTCGCGCGCCAGCCCGCTTTCGATCGCGGCGCGCACCGTGCCGACGGCGGCGATCGCCCCGACACCCAGCGCCAGGCACAGCAGAAAGATGCGAAATCCGGCCAGGCCGCCGCGCAGTTCGCGCCGGGCCAGCCGGGCAGAGGTTGCCAGGCTCATGCGACGGCCCCAGAGTCACGGGGTGCAGAGTCACGGGGTGCAGAGACGCGGGGTGCAGAGACGCGGGGTTCGGCGTCACGGGTCTCGGCCGGATTGGTCTCGCCCTCGATCCGGCCGTCGCGCAAATGCACGATCCGGTCGCAAAGTACCGCGAGTTCGGGCGCATGGGTCACCAGCACCAGCGTGGCGCCGTGGCGGTCGCGCAGGCCGAACAACAGATCCATGATCGCCTGGCCGTTCACCCCGTCCAGATTGCCCGTGGGTTCATCGGCCAGCAGGATCGCCGGGCGCGGGGCGGCGGCGCGCGCCAGCGCGACGCGCTGCTGCTCGCCGCCGGACATCTGCGCCGGGTAGTGGTGCATCCGCGCGCCCAGCCCAACGGCTCTGAGTTCTTCCTCGGCCCGTTTGAAGGCGTCGGCATGCCCGGCCAGTTCCAGCGGCGTCGCCACGTTCTCCAGCGCCGTCATCGTCGGAATCAGATGAAAGGACTGGAACACCACCCCCATCTTGTTGCGCCGAAATCGGGCCAGCGCGTCCTCGTTCATCGCCGTCAGGTCCTGCCCCAGCGCCACAACCGAGCCGGACGTGGCTTGTTCAAGCCCGCCCAGAAGCATCAGCAGCGACGATTTGCCCGAGCCCGACGGGCCGACCAGCCCAACCGACTGCCCTTGCTCAATTTCCAGCGAGATACCATGTAGGATGTCGACAGGGCCGGCATTGCCCTGCAAGGTCAGGCAGGCGTTTTCCAGCGTCAGGACCGGCAACGACGAAACGGGGGCATTCATGCAATCATTCCTTTGCGCTTTAGGCCGATATGGGGTCTTTGCGGCCATCGGCAACCGTCGCCAAGGGGGTCTGGCCCTTGTTTTCACGATCCTGGCGGTTTTTTCCGTCGCGGCCGCACCGGCGATGGCGCAGACCGTGCGGATCACCGCGCTGGGCGATTCGTTGACGCAGGGCTACGGGTTGGAGCCCGGTCAGGGCCTGGTGCCGCAATTGCAGTTCTGGCTGAACGCGCGCGGGCAGGATGTCGAGATGCTGAACGCAGGCGTCAGCGGTGACACCACCGCGGGCGGGCTGTCGCGGCTGGACTGGACGCTGGCGGATCAGCCTGACGCGGTGATCGTGGCGCTTGGCGGGAATGACCTGTTGCGTGGGCTGGATCCGGCGCTGAGCCGGGCCAACCTGGCGGCGATCCTGGAGCGCCTGCGCACCGACGGTGTGCCGGCCCTGCTGGTCGGCCTGCCCGCGCCGGCGAATTACGGGCCCGAGTATCAGACCGCTTTCGCCGCATTGTATCCGGACCTGGCCGAGGATTATGGCGCGCTGCTTGTTGCCGACATGCTGGCACCGCTGAGCGCGCGGATCGAGGCTGGCGCCTCTCCGGCCTCGGTGTTTCAGGGGGACATGATTCATCCCAACGTGGACGGCGTTGCGCTGGTGGTCGAGCAACTGGGCCCCCAGGTCGAGGCGCTGATCGAACGGGTGCGCGCGGGCGAAAGCTGAGCGAGGGCGGCGCGTTTCAGGGTCAGGCAGACCCTTCAACGCGCCGGTGGGGGCGGCCCCACGCGCCGCTCAAGGGGGATGCGATCCCCCTTGAGGATCCCCGCGGAGTATTTTTCGGAAAGATGAAGCGGGTCAGGTCGCCTTGAGGGCCGGGGCATCGCCTGGTTGGGTGATGGTGCCGATGCGGGCGGCTGGCGTGCCGGCTTCGTTCAGGGCGTGCAAAAGCGCGGCTGCCTGAGGTGCGGGCACGGCGGCGAGGAGGCCGCCGGAAGTTTGCGGGTCAAACAGCAGGGCGGCGCGGGGCGTCTGTGGCGCGGAAATTCGGCCGAGCAGGGCGGCGCGGTTGGCCGGAGCCAGCGTGGATGCTGTGCCACGCGCGGCGAGGTCCTCGGCGCCGTCGAAGAGCGGGATGGCTTGCAGGTCGAGCTGGGCGCCGACGCCACTGGCACGCAGGATCTCGTCCAGGTGGCCGGCGAGGCCGAAGCCGGTGACATCGGTCATGGCATGGGCGTGCGGCGCCAGAATGCGGGCAGCCTGGGCCTGAGAGTGCAGCAGATGCGGCCAGAGCGCGGCCACGGCGCGGCCCGGTGCCGTCTTGGCCATTTCGGCGGCGAGGATGGTGCCGGACCCGATGGGTTTGGTCAGCATCAGCGCGTCGCCGGGTTGCGCGCCCGCCTTGGTCAGGATCCTGTCGCCGACCGTCCCGGTCACCGTGAGGCCGATGGTCAGTTCGCTGCCAAGCGTCGTGTGTCCGCCGGCGATCCCTGCGCCCGCCACGTTCAGTTCGGTGCTGATCCCGGCCATGATCTCGGCCAACATGCGGCGTTGCAGGGTCTCGGATTGTCGGGGCAGGATCAGGCTGACGAGCGCGGCCTGCGGGGTGGCGCCCATTGCCCAGATATCCCCCAGCGCGTGCAGGGTGGCGATGCGCGCCATGAGCCAGGGATCCTCGGAGAAGGCGCGCAGGTGATCGGTTGCGATCGCCAGTTTCGCACCATTGACCGACAGGATCGCGGCGTCGTCACCCGCGCCCAGATCGATGCCTGGGGCCTTGCCCAGCCCGATGAGCGCCCCGCGCAAGGCGTCGGGGCCGACCTTGGAACCGCAGCCGCCGCACAGGGGTTTGTCGCCGACGGCCTCGGGCAGG
>CAJQNQ010000102.1 GCA_905479725.1 uncultured Paracoccaceae bacterium
AGCGCCGTAATTTCCTGAAACTGACCGCCACGGGTGGCTTTACCGCTGCAATGGTTGCGGGGGCCGCAGGCGTGTTGTGGTCCTCCGAGGCGAGCGCACAGACAGCCAATGAAGAGCGGGACCGCGAGAAGGCTGCCGAGCATACAATGACCGTGGCCACGGCCTATGTGCTGGGCGCCTCGCGCAGCTATCCCATCATGCAGCTGGACCTCAAAGAGAACATTCAGAACGCCACCAACGGCAAGGTCTATGTCCGCCTGGCTCCGGGTGGCCAGCTTGGGGCGGGCGGTGCGCTGGTCCAGGGCGTGCAATCGGGCACGATCCAGTGCGCCCAGCATTCGCTGTCGAATTTCGCGCCCTTCGCCAGCGCCGTCGACCTGATCAACCTGCCGTATTTCTGCGGCTCGAACCAACGGTTCACCAACCTGACATCGTCGGATGCGTGGAAGTCCGAGATCGACCCCAAGATCGCGCAAGCCGGCTTCAAGGCGCTGTTCTATATCGTCATCGACCCGCGCGTCGTTGCCGTGCGTCAGGGTGGCAGCGCCATCATCACGCCGACAGACATGGCGGGCGTCAAGTTCCGCGTTCCCGGCTCGGCGATGTTGCAGCAGTATTACCGCATGGTCGGCGCCAACCCGACACCGGTTGCCTGGGGCGAAACCCCGTCGGCCATCCGCCAGGGTGTCGCCGATGCGCTGGACCCGTCGGTCGGCGCCTTGCACGTGTTCGGATTTGGCGAAATCCTGAGCCACGTCACCTTCACCCAGGCCGTGCCGGACAGTCAGGTCTATTCGATGAACCTGGAATGGTTCGAAAGCCTGCCGGAGGACGTGCAGCGCGGTATCGAATTCGCGGGTGAAATCACCCAGGCACAGAACCTCGCGAAGGTCCCGGCTGCACGCGGCTACGCGATGTCGCAACTGGCCGCCAATGGTGTCGAATTCCATTCGCTGACCGAGGACCAACTGGGCGAATGGCAAGCCGCCGGTGGCTATCAGCGCAACGAATGGGATCAGTTCAAGGTCGATCTGGCCGGATCCATGGACGTCTTCGCGCGCCTCGAGGAAGCCGCAGGCACGATGGGCCGGTATTACGTCCACGACGCCTGACGAATACCTGGGCCGGCCCGGAAACGGACCGGCCCCTCTTTTCGTTTCCTGACAGTCTGATCATCATCTGCCGGACGGCCCGCGTGGCCGGACCGAACAGGGGGGGCACCATGTCACCGTTTCTGAAGAACCTGGACAAGAACGCCGAGCGATGGATGCTTCTGGTGCTCTATGTCATGCTGGTGGGCACGATGTTCATCGAGGTCGTGCGCCGCGAGGTCTTTTCGTATTCCTCCATCTGGGGCGAAGAGATCGTGCGCTATTCGTTCATCTATCTGGCATGGATCGGGGCGTCCGCCGCGGTCAGGGAGCGCGGCCATATCCGGATCGACGTAATCATGAACTACGTCCCCCGGACGGTGAAATCGTTGCTCTATATCTTCGGGGACATCGTGATGTTCATCGTTGCGGTAGTCGCACTTTACTGGTCGTGGGAAACCGTGACCGTATCCTGGCGCTTTGGCTCGGTGACCCACGGCTTGCGCATCTCGCAGGTGTTTTTCCTGTTCGCGGTGCCCTTTGGCTTTGCCCTGGTCAGTGTTCGGCTGATCCAGTCCTTCCTGCGGGACCTATCCGACCTTCGTAACGGACGTGCCGTCTACGAAGGCGACAAGCTGTTCGACTGAGGGGGACAAAGCCATGATGTGGCAAACACTTCAAGATCAGGCGATCATCCTGGGATGGGATTTCTACGTTCCGGTCATCGTCTTTATCATTCTGATTACCCTGGCGGTGCCCGTCTGGGCGGCGATCGGCGCGGCGGCAATGCTGATGCTGGTGATGTCGGGCGCCCTGCCGCTCAGCCTCGTCGGGGAAAGCCTGTTTCAGGGCATCGACCATTTCGCGCTGACCGCCGTTCCGCTGTTCATCCTGACCGGCGATGTTCTGGTGCGCACCGGCCTGTCCAAGAAATTCCTGGATGTCGCCGAAGCAATCACATGCTGGGCGCGGGGCGGCTTTGGATCCGCGACCGTGCTGGTCTGCGGCATGTTCGCCGCCATCTCGGGCTCGGATGCGGCGGGCGCCGCCGCCGTCGGGCGCATGACCATCGACCGCCTGGTCGAAAGCGGGTATCCGCGGCCCTATGCCTGTGCCCTGGTTGCCGCAGGCGCCACCACCGGGATCCTGATCCCGCCCTCGATCGCCTATATCATCATCGGCCTTGTGCTGGGCATCAATGTCTCCATCCTGTTCCTGGCCGCCGTCATCCCAGGGCTGCTGATCCTGCTATCCATCCTGTTGACCAATGTCATCATCAACCGCCGCCATGCCTATGAGGGGGGCGGGATGCTGACCTGGGGTGAATGGGGCGGCAATCTGTGGGCCTCGCTGAAATCCGGCTGGTATGCGTTCATCGTGCCCGGGGTCATCTTCTATGGCATCTTTTCGGGCCGCCTGACCCCGACCGAGGCCGGCGCCGTTGCGGTTGTCACCACCATCGCCATCGGTTTCATCATCGGCACGCTGAAATTCTCGGACTTTCCGGCGATGCTGGTCAGTTCGGCCAAGGTGAACGGCGTGATCCTGCCGATCATCGCCTTTTCCCTGCCGCTGGCGCAGGCGTTGGCCATCATGGGTGTTCCCCAGGGCTTCGTCGCCGCCGCCACGTCGGTCAGCGACGAACCCTGGGTGCTGATCCTGATGATGATCCTGATCCTGATCGCCGCCGGTTGCGTGATGGAGACCACACCCAACATCGTGATCCTGGCGCCGATCCTGTTTCCGCTGGCGCAAAGCATCGAGATGAACGAAATCCAGTTCAGCGTGATGATGATAACGGCGCTGGGGGTGGGGTTCATAACACCGCCACTGGGGCTGAACCTGTTCGTGGTCTCGGGGATAACCGGGGAATCGATTCTCAAGATCGCGGCGCGTGCGGTTCCCTTCGTCGGTTTCATGCTGATCGTGACGCTGATGATCGCCTATATCCCCTGGATTTCCACCGCCCTTCTGCCAGAAATTTATCAATAGGACCCTGATCCGATGACCCGTGAATATCTTAAAACGGCCACCCTCACGCCCTCAAGCGGTGCCAGCGATGTGCATGATATCGTTCAGGGAATTCTTTCAGATATCGAACAGGGAGGCGATGCCAAGGCGCTGGAATACGCCGCCAAATTCGACAAGTATGACGGTAGTGTGCTGTTGTCTGATGACGAGATTCAGGCGGCGATTGCGCTGGTTCCCGAAAAGATCAAGCGCGATATCGATTTCAGCCATGACAATGTGCGCCGTTTTGCCGAAGCGCAGAAAGCCACGTTGCGGGATATCGAGATCGAGGTCGTGCCAGGCCTGATCGCCGGGCAAAAGACGATCCCGGTGGATGCCGCCGGCTGCTACGTGCCCGGTGGGCGGTATTCGCATATCGCCTCGGCGATCATGACGGTGACCACCGCCAAGGTTGCCGGGTGCAAGCACATCGTCGCGTGCTCGCCGCCGCGCCCGGGTGTCGGGGTGGCGCCGGCGATCATCTATGCCGCGCATGTCTGCGGCGCCGACAAGATCATGGCGATGGGCGGCGTGCAGGGCGTCGCGGCGATGACCTTCGGGCTGTTCGGCCTGCCAAAGGCGAACATTCTTGTCGGCCCCGGCAACCAGTTCGTCGCCGAAGCCAAGCGCATCCTGTTCGGGCGCGTGGGGATCGACATGTTCGCCGGGCCGACCGACAGCCTGATCCTGGCCGACAAGACCGCCGATCCGATGGTCGTGGCCGTCGATCTGGTGGGGCAGGCCGAGCATGGCTACAATTCGCCCGTCTGGCTTGTCACCGATGACCGCCCGCTGGCCGAGGAGGTGATGCGCATCGTGCCGTCCCTGATCGACGATCTGCCGGACACCAACCGCGACAACGCGGCGGCCGCGTGGCGCGATTACGCCGAAGTCATCCTGTGTTCCGACCGCAAGGAAATGGCCGCGACATCGGACGAATATGCGCCCGAGCATCTGACGGTGCAGGCGCAGGACCTGGATTGGTGGCTGGAGCGGCTGGCCTGCTATGGCTCGTTGTTCCTGGGCGAGGAAACCACCGTGGCCTTTGGCGACAAGGCGTCGGGCACCAACCACGTTCTGCCGACCAGCCGCGCCGCGACCTATACCGGCGGGCTGAGCGTGCACAAATACATGAAGATCGTCACCTGGCAGCGGGCCACGCGCGACGGCGCGAAACCGATCGCCCTGGCCACCGCCCGGATTTCACGGCTGGAGGGGATGGAAGGGCATGCGCGCTCGGCCGATATCCGGCTGGCCAAGTATTTCCCCGGCGAAAACTTCGACCTGACGGCAGAGGAATAGGCGATGATGCCTGGCTGGACACCCGATCTGACCGGCCATGTGGCCTTGGTGACCGGGGCCTCGTCGGGCCTTGGCCGCCGCGCGGCGCTGGTGCTGGCGCGCGCGGGTGCGCGGGTGGTTGCCGTGGCCCGACGGGCCGAGGCGCTGGACAGCCTCAGGGATCAGGCGCCGCCGGACACGGTTCACGCGCTGCCCTTCGATCTGGCCGACCGTGACACCTTGCCCGCGCTGGCCGCGCAGGCAGCAGCGCCCTTCGGCGCGCCCGATATTCTGGTGCACGCCGCCGGGATCAACACCCGCCAAGCCGCCGATGACATCACCCCCGGGGGCTGGGACATCACACTGACCCTGAACCTGGCCGTGCCGTTCTTCTTGTCGCAGCACCTGGTGCCCGGCATGAAGGCGCGCGGCTGGGGGCGCATCGTCAATTTCGCGTCGCT
>CAJQNQ010000103.1 GCA_905479725.1 uncultured Paracoccaceae bacterium
GATAACCCCCGATGACATCGAACGGGTGATCTCTCTGGCGCGCGCCAATTTCGACGTTGTCGTCATCGACATGCCCGGCACCGTGGTTCAGTGGACGGAAACGGTCCTGAACGAGGCGGACATCTATTTCGCGACGATGGAACTGGACATGCGCTCGGCGCAGAACGCCTTGCGCCTGATCCGCGCCCTGAAGGCCGAGGAACTGCCCCTGTTCAAGCTGGAATACGTGCTGAACCGCGCGCCCAAGTTCACCGACATGGCTGGCAAGGCGCGCGCCAAGCGTATGGCCGAAAGCCTGGACATCGAATTCAAGCATCTGCTGCCCGAAGGCCTGACCCAGGTTACCCATGCCAACGACCACGGCCTGCCGCTGGCCGAAATCGCCCCCAAGAACCCCTTGTTGAAAGAAATCCGCAAGCTGGCCCAGACCTTCGTCACAGCCGCGCGCGATGACAACCGCGACGCCGCATAAGGAGAGCCCATGTTTTCTCGCTACAAGAAGGAAGCCCCCGCCCCGGCGCCCGCGCGTGAGTCGCGCGCCGTGCCGAGCGCTTCGGCGCCGGCCACCGCGTCCATGGCGCAATCCGCCGCTCCCAGCCCTCCGACCAAGTCCAAGCTCAGCTTCAAGGCGACACCAGCCGCACCCATTGCCGCCGCCCCCGCGGCCAATGACAAGGATCGTCGCCGCCGGCAGCGCATTCTTGAGGTCAAGTCGCAGCTTCACACCAGGCTGCTGGAAAACCTGAACCTTGCCGTGCTCGATGCCGCGTCCGAGGCCGAGCTGCGCGCCGAAATCGCCGCCATCTCGGCCGAGGCGCTGAGCGACATCCACTTTGCGCTGACCAGCGAAGAACGGCTGCAACTGAACCAGGATCTGTATCACGAAGTGCGTGGTCTTGGCCCTCTGGAGCCGTTGCTGAAGGATGACACCGTCAACGATATTCTGGTCAACGGCCCCAACCGGATCTTCGTGGAGCGCAACGGCATCCTGGAACTGACCGACGTCAAGTTCAAGGACGAGCGCCATCTGCTGCGCATCATCGACAAGATTGTTTCCGCCGTCGGCCGCCGCGTCGACGAATCAAACCCCTATGTGGATGCGCGCCTTGCTGACGGATCGCGCTTCAACGCCATGGTCCCGCCAGTGGCGGTGGATGGCTCTCTGGTTTCGATCCGCAAGTTCAAGAAGGAAAAACTGGGGATCAGCGATCTGGCGAATTTCGGGGCCTTTTCGGAAGAAATGGCCATGTATCTGGAAGCCGCGGTCGCCACGCGCCTGAACATCATCGTGTCCGGCGGCACGGGTTCGGGCAAGACGACCACGCTGAACGCGCTGTCGTCCTTCATCGACCATTCCGAGCGCATTCTGACGATCGAGGATACGGCGGAACTTCAGTTGCAGCAGACCCATGTCGGCCGCATGGAAAGCCGGCCCGCCAATGTCGAGGGCAAGGGCGCTGTCACGCAGCGCGACTGCCTGCGCAACGCGCTGCGGATGCGCCCGGATCGGATCATCGTCGGTGAAACACGCGGCGAGGAAGTGATCGACATGCTTCAGGCCATGAACACCGGCCATGACGGTTCGATGACCACGATCCAAGCCAACTCGGCCCGTGACGCCGTGTCGCGGCTTGAAAACATGGTCGCCATGGCGGGCATTGAAATGCCGCTGAAAGCCGTGCGTAGCCAGGTCGCCAGCGCCGTGAACCTGATCGTGCAGGCCAGCCGCCTGCAAGATGGCTCGCGCCGGATGGTGTCGATTACCGAGGTAACCGGCATGGAAGGCGAGATCATCACCATGCAAGAGGTGTTCCGCTTTGAGCGCACCGGCCTGGAGCCCAACGGCAAGATCCTGGGGCATTTTACCGGATCGGGCATTCGTTCGCACTATTCCGACCGGTTCAAACGCTGGGGCTACAACCTGCCCAACACTATCTACGACGTTGTCGAGTAAGGAAATATCATGTCCATCGATCCGAGATTTCTGATCTACGCGGCAATCTTCGGCGGCATCCTGTTGCTGGTTGAGGCTTTGTATCTGCTGGTTTTCGGCCGCAGCGCGCGGCTGGGAAGCCGGCTGAACCGTCGCCTGGAGCTTCTGCACTCGGCCGACAGTCGAGCCGAGGTCATCGATCGATTGCGCAAGGAGACCACGCAGCACACCCGCGGAACAGCCATTCCGTTCTATTCGCTGCTTTCGGAAAAGGCCGAGAAAGCCAAGATCGCGTTTTCACCCTCGATGCTGATCCTGATTATGGTGCTTCTCGCGGTGGTGGCCTTTCTGGCCATGACCCTTTTCACCGCCGCCCCACAGGCCGTGAGGATCGGCGTCAGTGCCGCCATGGGGATCGGCGGGGTCTGGTTCTGGGTTTCGAACAAGGCCAAGAAACGCCTGTCCCTGATCGAAGAGCAATTGCCGGACGCGATCGACCTGATCGTGCGCGGGCTGCGTGTGGGCCATCCCTTCGTCCATGCGCTGGCCAGCGCGGCCAAGGAAATCCCCGATCCGTTGGGAACCGAACTGGGCCTGATCGCCGACGAGGCCTCGTATGGACGCGAGGTTGGCGAGGCGCTGATGGCTCTTGCCGAACGCCTGGACATGCAGGACGTCCGCTTTCTGGCGGTGTCTGTCACCATCCAGGCCCAGTCCGGGGGCAACCTGGCCGAGATCCTGGACGGGCTGTCGAAAGTGGTGCGCGCCCGGTTCAAACTGTTCCGCCGCGTCCGCGCGATCACGGCCGAGGCAAAATGGTCCGGCATGTTCCTGTCCGGTTTTCCGATCGCCGCCATGCTGATGATAAGCGTCATCAAGCCCGACTACTATGATGAGGTCAAGGAAACCGCCCTCTTCATCCCCACCGCGCTGATCGTTTTCGCATTCCTGGGCATCAACGTCCTTTACATGCGCAAGATGGTGAACATCCAGGTCTGAGGAGCCCAGCCATGGACATGATACTCGAAACCCTGATGTCTCCTGCAGTCCAGATTGCGCTGATCGTGGCAATCGGCCTGACCCTGTGCATCTTCATCCTGATGGGCGGCGACAAGGACGTGCCGGACACCATGAGCAAGCTGCGCGCGCAATCGCGCGGCGCGCAGCAGGGCACGCATCCACAGCTCAAGCGCGGTGACAGCTCCTCGCTCATGGCCAAAAAGCTGGAAAAATTCAAGGGCTTCCTGGAGCCGGCCGAGGGCGTGGAAATGGACAAGGCCAGGATGGAGATGATCCAGGCCGGCTACCATGGCCGGAACGCCGTGCGCGACTTCCACGCCGCCAAGTTCATCGGCGG
>CAJQNQ010000104.1 GCA_905479725.1 uncultured Paracoccaceae bacterium
TCGGGGCGCGAATATTGGGGGGTCGAGCCGCGCGGCGTCCAGATCGACGGACGCCGATACGAGGTGTTCGCCCGCCTGGACGAACCCCGCCCGCGCGTGCAGGTGATCCGCATGGGCTACGCCAGGCGCGCCGATCATGCCGCGATCCTGCCGGCCATGGTGCAAGCCGCGACGATGGCCACCGGGTGTTCGGTGATCGAGGGCACGGCGGTGGGGGATAGCGGCGTGATGAACGCCCGCCTGCGCTGCGCGTGACCGGAATCTGACGGGGGTGTCGGAGTATCGTATTCGCCTATTGGCATGCATGTCGTGGAACTTGCGCGAGATCAAGGCGGGCGGGCGATCGCTGCCCATACTTTCCGTCAAGGAAACAATAGGAAAGGGGCGCACGATGTTTCGCTTGATGTCCGTGCTTTATGCCATCGTTGGCACCACCACCGCAGGGATTGGTGTGATCATCGCGTTGACAATGAACCTTTATGATGTGCAGTCGATTGTTATCGCGGCTGCGGTCGGTGCTGTGATCGGCCTGCCGGTTTCCTGGCTGGTGGCCAAGAAGCTGCAAGAAATCTGATCGGCGTCAGGCGTCCAGAAACACGCGGATCGCGGCCTCGAACTCGCGTGGTTTCTCGGCGTGCAGCCAATGCCCGGCGCCGGGGATCCTGGCCAGGCGAGCCTGAGGAAACAGGGCCTTGATTTGCGGGCGCGCGGCGGCGGGCACATAGTCCGACAGCCCGCCGGCCAGAAACAGGGCGGGGCCGTCAAACGGGGCCTGCGCAGACATGTCAGGCCAACCGGTGATCAGGTCCATCTGCTGTTCCAGTGCATTCAGGTTCAATCGCCAGACCGGCGGCGTGGCTTTCAGATCCAGCGATTGCAACAGGAACGCGCGCACCTGCGGATCGTCGATCGATTGTGCCAGCCGTTTGTCAGCCTCGGACCGGGCGGCCAACCCGGACAGGTCCAGCGCGCGCATCGCGTCGATCAGGTGGTTCTGGCTGTGCGCATAGGCAACCGGCGCGATATCGGCGACGATCAGGCGGTTGACCAGATCGGGCCGCGTCAGCGCCAGCACCATCGCCGCCTTGCCGCCCATGGAATGGCCCAGCACATCCGCCGCGCGCCCTTCGGCCTCGATCACGTGCGCCAGATCCCGCGCCAGCGCCGGATAATCATGCACCGCATCGTGAAAACTGCCCGCGTGGTTGCGCATGTCCACCGCCAGCACCGGGCGGCTGTCGGACAGACGCTTGGCAATGGCGCCCCAGTTGCGGGCCGAGCCGAACAGCCCATGCGCGATCAGCAAGGGCGTGGAGTCCGACGGGGCGCCGTGGCGAACGAGTGAGAGCATGACAGATCCCCGAGTTGGGCGGTTCTTACTGAAAAGCGCGCGCCGACCCGAAGCCAGCGCGCGCCCGATCGTTTCAGCCCCGGTGTATCACAGGTTCGGATACATCGGGAATTTCGCGCACAGCGCCAGAACCTTGGCGCGCACGGCGGCTTCGACGCCCGAATTTTCGTCCTCGCCATTGGCGGCCAGACCATCGACAACCTCGACGATCCAGTCCGCGATCAGGCGGAATTCGGCCTCGGCAAAGCCGCGCGTGGTGCCCGCCGGGGTGCCCAGACGCACACCCGAGGTGATCGTCGGTTTTTCCGGGTCGAACGGGATGCCGTTCTTGTTGCAGGTGATATGCGCGCGGCCCAGCGCCTTTTCGGTGGCGTTGCCCTTCACGCCCTTGGGGCGCAAATCCACCAGCATGACATGGGTGTCGGTGCCGCCGGTGACGATATCCAGCCCGCCCTTCATCAACTGATCGGCCAGCGCCTGCGCGTTCCTGACGACCTGCGCCTGATAATCGCGGAAATCGGGGCGCAGGGCCTCGCCGAAGGCCACGGCCTTGGCGGCGATGACATGCATCAGCGGGCCGCCCTGGATGCCGGGGAAAATGGCCGAATTCACCTTCTTGGCGATGGTTTCATCATTGGTCAGGATCATCCCGCCGCGCGGGCCGCGCAGGGTCTTGTGCGTGGTCGTGGTGGCAACATCGGCATGGGGAAAGGGCGACGGGTGCGCGCCACCGGCCACCAGACCGGCGAAATGGGCCATGTCGACCATCAGATAGGCGCCCACCTGATCGGCGATCGCGCGGAAGCGGGCAAAATCGATCTGGCGCGGGATGGCCGAGCCGCCGGCGATGATCAGCTTGGGCTGATGTGCGAGGGCCAGGCGCTCGATCTCGTCATAGTCGATCCGGTTGTCCTGCTGGCGCACACCGTATTGCACGGCGTTGAACCATTTGCCCGACTGGTTGGGCGCGGCGCCATGGGTCAGATGCCCGCCCGAGGCCAGATTCATGCCCAGAATGGTGTCACCCGGCTTGATCAGTGCGTTGAACACGCCCTGATTGGCCTGGCTGCCCGAATTGGGCTGCACATTGGCAAAGGCGCAGCCGAACAATTCGCGGGCGCGCTCGATGGCCAGGTTTTCGGCGATGTCCACATACTGGCAACCGCCGTAATACCTCCGGCCCGGATACCCCTCGGCATATTTGTTGGTCATCACCGAGCCCTGCGCCTGCATCACCGCCTGGCTGACGATGTTCTCGGACGCGATCAGTTCGATCTCGTCGCGCTGACGGCCCAGTTCAAGGCCGATGGCCTTTGCGATCTGGGGGTCACGGGTGGTCAGGTCTTCGGTGAAGAAACCGGTCGAAGTGGTCATCTGCGTCTCCCGCCGCTGGATGGATGGAATGGGTCTGGGCGCTGTGTAGCGCAGCCGGGCCGGGGCGGAAAGCGATGAAAGCGCCGCATTCCGGGGCAATAGCGAAACACCCTTTCCGATTGCCTGCACCGCGTGCATTTGCGAAACCCGGGGGACGACCCCTGAAAACCCCGTGCGGAACCCCGTTATATCCGCGACAAGGAGAATGGCGCGTGCCAGATCAAGAACCGAAAAAGCGCGGGCCCATGGTGTTCCTGGCCAGCCAGACCCGCGCCGCGCAAGACGCGCGCGCGGCGCTGGTTGCACGCTACGGCGAGGCGCCGCTGGCGCAGGCCGGGGTGATCGTGGCGCTGGGCGGCGACGGGTTCATGCTGGAAACCCTGCACGCGACGCAAACGCGCGACATCCCGGTCTATGGCATGAACCGGGGCACCGTGGGGTTTCTGCTGAACGCCTTTTCGCTGGACGAACTGCCACAGCGTCTGGCGGCGGCGCAGGAAACCTTTCTGCACCCGCTGGCGATGACCGCCACCGATGCCGCCGGGGTCGAGCACGAGGCGCTGGCGATCAACGAGGTATCGCTGCTGCGCGAAGGGCCGCAAGCCGCGCGGTTGCGCATCACGGTGGATGGCAAGATGCGCATGGAGGAACTGGTCTGCGACGGCGCGCTTCTGGCCACGCCCGCCGGATCGACCGCCTACAATTATTCGGCGCACGGCCCGATCCTGCCGATTGGCGCCGATGTGCTGGCCCTGACCGCGATGGCCGCGTTTCGTCCGCGCCGCTGGCGGGGCGCGCTTTTGCCGAAATCGGCGGTGGTGCAGTTTGACGTCCTGGAACCCGAAAAGCGCCCCGTGATGGCCGACGCCGATGCGCAATCGGTGCGCAACGTGGTGCGGGTGGTGATCCGGTCAGACCCGGGTGTGCAGCACCGGCTGCTGTTCGACCCCGGGCATGGGCTGGAAGAACGCCTGATCCGCGAGCAGTTCTATTGAGCCGACCCGAGGAGTGAAGCGGAGACCGGCT
>CAJQNQ010000105.1 GCA_905479725.1 uncultured Paracoccaceae bacterium
ACGACGCGTACCCTGTTCATGGCGAACTCCGACTCGTTGAAATACACGTCGGTTATCCGGCCCAAAAGGGGCATCTTTGGGGCAGTCACAGGGTGCTTTCAGGGCGGCAAACCGCCCCGAAAGCCCTGAAAATGGTTAAACGAGGCGGCCGTGGCAGTGCTTGAACTTCTTTCCCGAACCGCAGGGGCAGGGGTCATTGCGGCCTGGATTGCCCCAGGTTGCCTGGTCATTTTCGTCAAACCCGGGCGCGGCTTCGGCGGTCGGCGCCGGGGTGATGCGCGGCAGGTCCATGGGGGTCTTCAGCCGGCCATCGGCGTCGGTTGCCGGATTCTGGGCCTGCATCTGTTGCAGCATCTGCTGCTGCTCTTCTTCGGACAGCGGGCGAATACGCGACAACTGCCGGGTGATGTCCTCGCGCAGGGCGGTCAGCATGTGCTCGAACAGCACAAAGGCCTCGGACTTGTATTCGTTCAGCGGATCGCGCTGCGCCAGCCCGCGGAAATTCACCGCCGAGCGCAGATGCTCCAGCGTCACGATATGCTCGCGCCACTTGCCGTCGATCACCTGCAACAGCAGCTGCTTTTCGATGTTGCGCATCGTCGGCGAGGTGAAGGCCGATTCCTTTTCCGCCATCATCGCGTCGGCGGCCTCGGCCAGGCGTTCGCGCACCGCTTCGTGATCGACACCGTCTTCATCGGCCCAGTCGCTGATCGGCAGATCCAGGTTCAGCTTGTCCTTGGCCTGCGCCACCAACCCGTCGATATCCCACTGATCGGCATAGGTGCCAGCCGGCATGGCCTGCGCGACCAGATCTTCGACAGTCGCGTGGCGCATGTCCTCGACAATCTCGGACAGATCCTCGGCTTTCAGAATCTCCAGGCGCTGTTCAAAAATCACCCGGCGCTGGTCGTTCATCACGTTGTCGAATTTCAGCAGCGTCTTGCGGATGTCGAAGTTGCGAGCCTCGACCTTGGCCTGCGCCTTTTCCAGCGACTTGTTGACCCAGGGGTGAACGATCGCCTCGCCGTCCTTCATGCCCAGTGTCGACAGCACCTTTTCCAGCCGTTCCGACCCGAAAATGCGCATCAGGTCATCTTCCAGCGACAGGAAGAACACCGAGCGACCGGGATCACCCTGACGGCCCGAACGGCCGCGCAGCTGATTGTCGATGCGGCGGCTTTCGTGGCGTTCGGTGGCCAGCACGAACAACCCGCCGGCGGCCAGAACCTTCTCGCGCTCTTCGGCAACCTCGGCTTCGATACGTTCGCGCGTGGCAACCGGGTCTGCCTCGGGGTCTGCCTCCAGCGCCTGCATGACCTGCATGTCCACATTGCCGCCCAGCTGGATGTCGGTGCCACGACCGGCCATGTTGGTGGCGATGGTCACCGCGCCAACGCGCCCGGCATCGGCGACGATCAGGGCTTCCTGCTCGTGCTGGCGCGCGTTGAGGACGTTATGCGTAATGCCCGCGCCGGTCAGCATCGCCGCCAGTTCCTCGGACTTTTCGATCGAGGTGGTGCCGACCAGAACCGGCTGGCCCTTGGCGTTGGCGTCCTTGATCTCGGCCAGAACGCCCTCGAATTTCTCGCGCGTGGACTTGTAGACCTGATCGTGCTCGTCCTCGCGGGCGATGGGCCGGTTGGTGGGGATCTCGACAACGCCAAGGTTGTAGATTTCCTTGAATTCCTCGGCTTCGGTCGAGGCCGTGCCGGTCATGCCGCCCAGTTTCTTGTAGAGCCTGAAATAGTTCTGGAAGGTGATCGACGCCATGGTCACCGTTTCCGGCTGGATCTGCACGCCTTCCTTGGCTTCCACCGCCTGATGCAGGCCCTCGGACAACTGCCGGCCCAGCATCATGCGGCCGGTGAATTCGTCGATCAGAACGATCTTGCCATCGCGCACAATGTAATTCTGATCCTTGTGCAGCATCTTGTGCGCGCGCAGGCCCTGGTTGGCGTGGTGCACGATGGTCGTGGATTCCGGATCATACAGCGACTGGCCCTCGGGCAGGATCCCTGCCTCTTGCAGCAGCTGTTCGATATGCTCGTTGCCGTCGTCGGTATAGGTGACCTGACGGGCCTTTTCATCCAGCGTGAAATCTTCATCCGTCAGGCGGGGGATCAGTTCATTGACCTTCACATACAGGTCGCTGCGGTCCTGGCTGATGCCCGAGATAATCAACGGTGTGCGCGCTTCGTCGATCAGGATCGAGTCGACCTCGTCGACGATCGCGAAATTGTGCCCGCGCTGCATCATCTGACCCAGATCGGTCTTCATGTTGTCGCGCAGATAGTCGAAGCCCAGCTCGTTGTTGGTGGCATAGGTGACATCCGCGGCATAGGCGGCGCGCTTTTCCTCTTCGGGCTGATGCGGCACCACGACACCGGTGGTCATGCCCAGCTTGGCGAACACCTTGCCCATCCAGGCCGCGTCACGCCGCGCCAGGTAATCGTTCACCGTGACCACATGCACGCCGTCGCCGGTCAGCGCGTTCAGATAGGCCGGGAGCGTGGCGACCAGGGTCTTGCCCTCGCCGGTCTTCATTTCGGCGATATTGCCCTGGTGCAGGAATATCCCGCCGATCAGCTGCACGTCGAAGGCGCGCAACCCCAGCGCCCGGAACGCCCCTTCGCGACAATTGGCGAAGGCCTCGGGCAGCAGCGCCTCCAGCTTTTCGCCCTGCGCATAGCGCTCTTTCAGCGCTGCGGTGCGGGCGATCAGGCCGTCATCGTCCAGCGCCTGGAATTCCTCTTCCAGCGCGTTGATCTTGTCCACCAGCGGGCGCACGGACTTGACCCTGCGGTCATTCGTGGTGCCGAAGACTTTCCGGCTGAAGTTACCAAGGCCCAACATATGCTCTCCGCTCGCCGTTGTGTGACCGCATGTCTGTTTCGGCGGGGTTGCCGGTCTGCGGTTGCTTACTTAAACACGGGGCAGCAGGCGCCCCCGTTTTGTGCATGTTTTCGCATGTAAGGGGCGGCCTTCTTGGTGTCAATCACAGGGGCCCCGCCGTGGGCCATTCAGGAGCCTTGCATGTTCAAAAACACATCATTTGCCGCGGCAACCGCGATCTTCGTGGCTTTCGCTGCCCCGGCCATGGCGCAGGATGCCGCGACCGTCGTCGCGCGGGTCGGTGACACCGAAATCACGCTGGGCAACGCCATCGCCATGCGCCAGCAGCTGCCAGAGCAATTCGCGCAGGTGCCCGACGCGACGCTGTTTCCGCTGCTGATCGAGCAATTGATCGAGCAGGAACTGCTGACCCAGACTTATGCCGACCAACTCAGCAGGGCCGAGACCCTGATGCTGGAGAACGAGCGCCGCAATTTCATCGCCAACGCCGCGCTGATGCAGGTGGCGAATGCCGCGGTCACGCCCGAAAACCTTCAAACCGCCTATGCCGCCTTCGCTGAAGCCTTCGACCAGGGCGAGCCGGTGACCGAATACCGCGCCTCGCATATCCTGGTGCGCGAAGAGGACCGGCGTGACGCCGTGGTTGCCGCGCTGGCCGAAGGCCGTCCCTTCGCCGAGGTCGCGCAGGAATTTTCCATCGACGGGTCGGCCGCCCAGGGCGGTGATCTGGGCTGGTTTTCGGCCGGGATGATGATCCCTGCGTTCCAGGCTGCGGTCGAAGCCCTGCAACCCGGCCAGATTTCCGATCCGGTGCAGACCCAATTCGGCTGGCACGTGATTAATCTGATGGAAACCCGCGTGGCCTCTGTCCCGCCGCTCGAGGAAGTCAGCCAGGAACTGACCAACCAGTTGCAGCGCGATGCCACGCG
>CAJQNQ010000106.1 GCA_905479725.1 uncultured Paracoccaceae bacterium
CCAGGTGGACAGGCCGAGGCCGCGCAGCTTGCCGCGCGCGGCGCTGTCGGCGCGGCGCGCCTCGAACCCGGCGACATCGCCGATCTCCAGCGCCTTGTCCAGCGTGGCGGCGTAATCGCCCGTGTCATAGACCAGCCCGACAGGCGTGGTGTAGGGATACATGTCCGTGGTGATGAAGTTCTTGCGCCGCACCTCGATCGGGTCCAGCCCGCGTTCGCGGCACATCTTGTCGATCACGCGCTCCAGCGAATAGGTCGCCTCGGGCCGGCCAGCACCCCGGTAGGCATCGACGGGCGCGGTGTTGGTGAACACGGTTTTCAGGTTCACATAGACATTGGGCACCTTGTAGGGCCCGGCCATCAGCGTGCCGTGCAGGAAGGTCGGCGTGGCGGTCGCGAAGTTCGACAGGTAAGCGCCGACATTGGCCAGGGTTTCGGTGCGGAAGGCGATGAAATTGCCCTCGTCATCCGAGGCCAGTTCGATCTTGGTGACGTGATCGCGGCCGTGGGCGTCGGTCAGGAAGCTTTCGGTGCGCTCGGCGGTCCAGCGGACCGGGCGCCCGACCGCCTTGGCGGCGACCAGCACGACCGCTTCTTCGCCGTAGTGATAAATCTTGGATCCGAACCCGCCGCCCACATCAGGGGCAACGACGGTCAGCTTGTTTTCCGGGATGCCCAGCACGAAGGCCGAAATCAGCAGCCGGTGCAGATGCGGGTTCTGGCTGGTGGTGGTCAGGCGGTAGTCGCCGGTGCCGGCGTGGTATTCGGCAATGCTGGCGCGCGGCTCCATCGCGTTGGGCACCAGCCGGTTGTTGACCAGTTCCAGCGTGGTGACATGCGGCGCGGATTTGATCGCCTCATCGACGGCGGCGCGGTTGTCCTCGACCCAGCCCCAGTCGAAGCACAGGTTGTCGGGGATTTCGTCATGCACGCGGTTCGACGGATCGGCCACCGCGGCGGCCATATCGACGATCGCCGGCAGATCCTCGATCACCGTGTCGGCGGCCAGTTGTTCAACCGCGTCCTTCGCCTGTTCCGGCGTATCGGCGATGACGGCACCATAGGCATCGCCGACATGGCGCACCTTGCCATGGGCCAGAACCGGGCGCTTGGGTTCGCGCATCGGCGTGCCGTCGCGGCTGTTGATCAGCCAGCCCGCCGGGTTGCCGCCGACCTCGACGAAATCCTCACCGGTGAACACGGCCAGAACGCCTGGCATGGCCAGCGTCGCGGCGGTGTCGATGGACACGATGCGCCCATGCGCCACGGTCGAGCGGGCGAAGGCCGCGAAAGCCTGGCCGTGAACGCTGATGTCGTCGGTATAGGTGCCGCTTCCTGTCAGGAACCGTAGGTCTTCGCGCCGCTTTGTGCTGGCGCCGATGCCATCTTTGGGCATGTCTGTTCTCCCTAATTCTTATGGTTGGCGGGGTTGACCCCGCCCTACGGGCCGTGGCGGGCGTTATTCCGCCGCGACGACACCCAGCCCGGACACATCCTGCCCCGAGGCCGCCAGAATCGCGCGCACGATGTTATGGTAGCCCGTGCAGCGGCAAATGTTGCCGTCCAGATAGGCGCGCACATCGGCTTCGGACGGCTTGGGATTGTCCTTCAGCAGCGCGGCCGCCGACATCACCATACCCGGTGTGCAGAACCCGCATTGCAGCCCATGGTAGTCCTGGAATGCCTGCTGGATCGTGCCCAGCGTGCCGTCGGCATTGGCCATCCCCTCGATCGTGGTGACTTCGGCCCCTTCGGCCTCCATCGCCAGCATCGTGCAGCTTTTCACGGCCTTGCCGTTCACATGCACCACGCAGGCGCCGCATTGGCTGGTGTCGCAACCGACATGGGTGCCGGTCATTCCCAGCTCTTCGCGCAGAAACGACGACAGCAATGTGCGGCCCTCGGCCTCGCCCGTCCTTGCGCGACCGTTGACCGTCAAAGAAACCTTGCTCATGTAACCCTCCCTTAGGATGCGATCAGTTAAGCACGGTCAGGTCAGGGGGGGATATGCCACCTTAGGCTTACTCACGAAGGGTTGTTCGGCGGCCGCATGGAAGGTTGCGCGCGAAAGCTCAGCTGCGGCGGGTGCGCGGGCGCGGGCGGCTGGGGATTTCCTTCAGCAACCCGCCGACTCCCATCCGCTGAATATCCGCCGCGCTGACCGGCACGCCGCAGACGATGCGCTCCAGCACCCAGTCGGCGCCATTCAGCGCCGGGCTTCTGGCACAGCCGGGCAGGCCGATCACCGTGGACGGTCCCAGCCGGCCGATAAACAGCAGGTTTCCGGGATCGACGGGCATCCCGAAATGCGTGACGCTGCCCCCGGCCAGGCGCAGGGCCTGCGGCGCGGTATCGCGCGCGTCCGACGTGGCCGACGCGGTCAGGATCAGGATCAAGGGCGGGCTCGGGGTTTGTGTCAGCGCGCGGGCCAGGCTTTCCTCGTCGTGCGGCACCCGGCGCGCTGGCGACAGCGCGACACCCAGACGCGAAAGCCGCTCGGCGGTGACGCGGTGGCCCTTGTCCGCGGCAGAAGGCGCGGCGCGGTCGAGCACGGTCTCGATGAAACCGGCCTCGGAAATGACGGGCGGCGCCAGGGACACCCCCCCGCGCGCGGCATTGCAGGCG
>CAJQNQ010000107.1 GCA_905479725.1 uncultured Paracoccaceae bacterium
AAAGCGCGCGGCCCAGGTATTTCGATGCGCGCAGAGCCTCGTTTCTGGCGACCGCACCAGCGGTAGTAGGTTTCCAAGGCTGGGCGTTTTTGCGCGGCGGGATGACGGCATGGGCACCACGGGCCGCAATGGCATTATGGCAATTGCGGGTGTCGTATGCTCTGTCCGTTGCCCGGCAGGCGATTGTGAAACAATCTGCCGAGAGGGGGCGGTGACGCTGCCGATCTCCTGGTCGCCCGGGATCTGGTTGAGCAGTTCGGGCAGCATCGGCGCATCTCCAATATTGCTGCCGGTAACCTCAACAGCTCGAACTTCCGGCGTTTGCTCATCGACCCCCCTCCCGGGACATCGCGGTGCGATGCCCTGCCGGGCAATGGAGGTGGATCTTGCGCCAAACCCGTCGTTTAGGACCGCCCATTGCCCGGCAGCACATGCTTGCATGTGTGAGAGGGATGCTTGCGGGCGTTCCACTTATTACCCGGCAGGCGCATGCACAGCATGCTGCCGAGAGGGGGCCTTCGCCCTCGACCTTGATCCCAGTGCTATCGATCAGGAGGTGCAACGGACCGGGGCGAGCCGTCGAGCGGCGTCATCACCCGGCGATATCGCACCGGGGCGTCACCGAGCTCTGCCCGGGGGACGAGAAGCACCGAACTGTTGGTGGTCTCCGCGACACGGCGCGCGGTGCCCCCCAGCCCGGCGAAGGGCCGATTGCTCTCGCCGCCTGCGCCCAGGACCGTCAGATCAACGCCGTTGTCGCGCGCCCAGGCGCAAATGCACTCGGCAGCACGTCCATCAATCACTATCACATCGGCGTTGAGGTCGCCGAGGCGCAAAGCACGTGCTTTGAGTTCGGCCCCTATGTCACGGCGTCGCAAACTCCATTCGACCGGGTCCGTTGGGGCCTGTCCCGCCGATGGTTCGAGAACCCGCATCACTGTCAGCCGCGCGCCGGTCGCCGATGCTATCGCAGCGGCATGGTCCAATGCGGTCCACGAAAAATCAGACGCATCCACTCAGGCCAGAACATGGCGAAACACAGACTGCCCGGCGCGCGAGCGCAGCAAACGGGGTTCATTTTTGTCGGAATTCAGCAGATCGAGTTCTGGCATAACGGACTCCTTTAGATTGAGCGGGGTACGTCGACAGTTGCACTGCATCCATGGTGACTGGCCACCGATGCTTTGCCGGCGCGCATGAGGGTATGTAACCATTGGCGCGTCTGCGCCTCGGCATCCCAGCGACGCAGAGGCTCTGAGCCGCTTGACGCACCGAAAAACGTCCGCATGCCCCATTTTTAAGTTTAAAATATAAGATCGGACCGAGACTTGATCTAGATCATTAGTCAGGATTTTTCATATCCACCTGCGAAACGGTGCTTGGGCTGGGATCAGGACTGTCGCGAAATGGTGACCAATGGTGTCGGCCACCCGGACGGGCGCAGACCCGAAATTGCCAGGCGGCAGACGTTGGCGCGGACTCGGCGGAAGCGCATTTCTACCGATCCGACCGGCCAAATATACCAAGAAACGGGTAGAGACTGTGCTCCGATTATATAGGAGGGATCGAGAAGCGAATTGATGCAGATCAACGAACGCCCGGGAATTTGTTAGAAGATGGCTGGGAGATGGAGGCAGGCCGGATGTTCGAAATTCGTGTGCATGGTCGTGGTGGGCAGGGCGTGGTGACGGCCGCGGAGTTGCTGTCGGTGGCGGCCTTTGACGAGGGCAAGCACGCGCAGGCATTCCCCAGTTTCGGCTCGGAACGCATGGGGGCGCCGGTTGCCTCTTATTGCCGCATCGCCGACGCCGAAATCAGGCTGCGCGAGCCGATCATGGAGCCCGATGCCCTGATCATCCAGGATTCGACGCTGCTGCATTCGGTCGACGTGTTTGCCGGCCTCGGAACAGAGGGTTTCCTGCTGATTAATTCGACGCGCAGCTTCACCGAGCTTGGGATCGCCGAGTTCACCGAGCGCTTTGCACCGAACCATGCGACCTGCGTGAACGCGACCGAAATCGCGCAGCGGCATGTCGGTCGCCCGCTGCCCAATGCGGCCTTGCTTGGCGGCTTTGCTGCCCTGACGCGCGCGCTGACCCTCGGCGCGGTGCTCAAGGCGATCCGCGAGCGGTTTTCCGGCACCATCGGCGAGGCCAATGCCGCCGCAGCTCAGGAAGCCCATGACACCGTGTTAAACGCCAAAGGACGCTTGCCATGATGAAGCAAATCGAAGGCTCGCAAGGCATCGCCGAAGCGGTCGCCCTATGCCGTCCGCAGGTAGTATGCGCGTATCCGATTACACCGCAGACCCATATCGTCGAGGGCGTCGGCGCGATGGTGAAGGCCGGAGCGTTGCAGCATTGCGAATTCATCAATGTCGAGTCGGAATTTGCCGCGCTGTCGGTCGCCATCGGTGCCTCGGCGGTCGGCGCGCGCGCCTATACGGCCACCGCCAGCCAGGGCCTGCTGTTCATGGCCGAAGCAGTTTACAACGCGGCCGGTCTGGGATTGCCGATCGTGATGACGGTGGGCAACCGGGCCATCGGCGCACCGATCAACATCTGGAACGACCATTCCGACAGCATGGCCCTGAAAGATGCCGGTTGGATTCAGCTATACGCCGAAACCAACCAAGAGGCCGCGGATCTGCACATTCAGGCGTTCCGCCTGGCCGAAGAGCTGTCCTGCCCGGTCATGGTCTGCGTTGACGGTTTCATCCTGACCCACGCCTTTGAGCGGATCGAAATCCCCACGCAGCCGCAGGTCGACGCCTATCTGCCGCCTTTCGCGCCCGTCCAGCAGCTCGATGTTGACAACCCTTATTCCATCGGCGCCATGGTCGGGCCCGAAGCCTTTACCGAGGTGCGCTATCTGGGCCATCAAAAACAGATCGAGGCGCTGGATGTAATTCCGCGCATCGCCGCCGAATTCGAGGCCGCCTTTGGCCGCGCCTCGGGCGGGCTGGTGCGCCCTTACCGTGTCGAAGGTGCCGAAACGGTTGTGGTTGCGCTTGGGTCCGTGAACGGCACGATCAAGGATGTCATCGATGCCGTGCGTGACGCGGGGGCTGCCATCGGCAGCATCACCATCAGTTCGTTCCGGCCATTTCCGCTGGCCGAACTGCACGGCTTGCTGGCCGGGGCGGCGCGAGTCGTCTGCGTGGAAAAAAGCCTGGCACCGGGGCTTGGCGGGGTTCTTGCCTCGAATGTGCGGATGGCGCTGCGCGGCATGGCGGTGCCGGTCTACACCGTCATCGCCGGGCTTGGCGGGCGGCCCATCACCCGCGCATCGCTGGCCGATGTGTTCCACCTTGCGGCGGATGACAAGCTTGACGATGTCACATTCCTTGACCTCAACCACGCGGTGATCGCGCAGCAACTGGCGCTGGCGGACCGGGATCGGCACTCCGGTCCGATCGCAGAAAATCTGCTGAAGGCGCTCAATCCGGGTCTGGTTCGCGCCAAACCCCAGGACGAAAGGCCAAAGCCATGACCGACGATACAGCGCTGCAAAGGGTCAAGTTCTATCAGACCGGCACCCGCACGGTGGGCAACCGGCTGCTGACCGAGGATGACCGGACGGTGCAGGCCTCGATGGGTCGCTCGAACGCCATCACCTCGGGCCACCGTGCCTGTCAGGGCTGCGGCGAGGCGTTGGGCGCGCGCTATGCGCTGGACGCGGCAATGCGGGCGGCGGACGGCAGGCTGGTGGCGGTCAATGCGACCGGTTGTCTTGAAGTTTTCACCACGCCCTTCCCGGAAACCTCCTGGCAAATCCCCTGGCTGCATTCAGTGTTTGGCAATGCGCCCGCCGTGGCCACCGGGGTTGCCGCGGGCCTTAGGATGCGCGGCAAGACCGATGTGCGTGTGGTGGCACAGGGCGGCGACGGTGGCACCACCGACATCGGCTTTGGCTGTTTGTCCGGCATGTTCGAGCGTAACGACGATGTGCTCTATATCTGCTACGACAACGAGGCCTATATGAATACTGGGGTGCAGCGGTCCTCGGCCACGCCGCCCACTGCGCGAACCGCCACGACGCCAGCGCTGGGCGACGCCCCGGGCAATGTGTTCGGCACTGGCAAGAACATGCCGCGCATCGCCATGGCCCACAATATTCCTTACGTCGCGACCGCCAGCGTCTCGGACCTGCACGATCTGGAGGCCAAGGTGACGCGCGCAATGGGGATTTGTGGTGCCCGTTACATCCACGTCTTTGTGCCTTGCCCGCTAGGATGGGGCTCGGCCTCGGAAAACACCGTTCTGATCGCCCGGCTTGCGGTGGAATGCGGCCTGTTCCCGCTGTTCGAGGCGGAACATGGAGATGTCGTTTCGGTCGGCAAAATCCGCCGCCGCGTTCCGGTCGATGATTATTTGCGCCTGCAACGGCGGTTTGCGCATCTGTTCCGCAAGGGTGCCGAGGATCGCCAGCGGATCGAGGCGATCCAGCGGATGGCCGATGCCAATATCACCAGATACGGGCTGGTCGATGCGGAGGATGACCAATGACCGAAAAGTCGCGCCCCTTTGCCATTACGCTCGACCCTGGCACCAGTCTGCAAAACCACACTGGGTCCTGGCGGTCCTCGCGTCCGGTCTATGTCGACCGCTTGCCACCCTGCAACAATGCCTGTCCGGCGGGCGAGAATATCCAGAATTGGCTGTATCACGCCGAGGGCGGCGATTATGCCGCCGCCTGGCAAAGCCTGATACGCGACAATCCGATGCCCGCCGTGATGGGCCGGGTCTGCTATCACACCTGCGAAACCGCCTGCAATCGCGGCCAGTTGGACGAGGCCGTCAGCATCCACGCAGTCGAGCGGTTTTTGGGGGATTTTGCCATCAAGGAGGGGCTGACCCCGGTCGTCGACGCCCCGCCAAGCGGCAAACGGGTTCTGGTGATCGGGGCCGGGCCAAGCGGGCTGTCGGCCGCCTACCACCTGACCCGGCTTGGCCATGCGGTGACGATCCGCGAGGCAGGGCCGATGGCCGGTGGCATGATGCGTTTCGGCATCCCGAAATACCGCCTGCCGCGTGACGTTCTGGATGTGGAAATCGACCGGATCATCGGCATGGGCATAACCCTGGAGCTGAACACACGCGTCGAGGACATCGATGCGGCCTTCGACGCCGAAGGCTTCGACGCAGTGTTCGTCGCGGTCGGTGCCCATCTGGCCCGGCGCACGGAAATTCCCGCCCATGCGGCGGGGCGCATTCTTGATGCGGTGTCGCTCTTGCGCGATGTGGAGTTGGGGGCGACACCACCACAGCTGGGCCGCAGGGTGATCGTCTATGGCGGCGGCAATACAGCAATGGATGTCGCGCGCACGGCCAAGCGGCTGGGCGTGGACGAGGCGATGATCGTCTACCGCCGGTCCCGCGATGAAATGCCAGCGCAAGATTTCGAGGCCCGCGAGGCCGAGGAAGAAGGCGTGCTGATCCATTGGCTGCGCACCATCAAGCAAATCGACGAAAGCGCCTTTACGGTCGAAAAGATGCGGATCGACGCCGAAGGACGACCGCAGCCGACCGGCGAATTCGAAACACTGGAGGCCGATACGCTGGTGCTCGCGCTTGGCCAGGACGTGGATGCGGCGTTTCTGGATGCGGTGCCCGGTGTGCAGATCGCCGGTGACGGCGTCGTCGAGGTCGATAGCCAGATGATGACCGGTCGCGCCGGGCTGTTTGCGGGCGGCGACATGGTGCCCTCGGAACGTACCGTGACCGTCGCCATCGGTCATGGCAAGAAGGCGGCACGCAACGTCGACGCGTGGCTGCGCGGCGGCCAATACGAGAAAGCGCCCAAGGCCGAGCTTGCCAGCTTCGAAAACCTCAACACCTGGTATTACGACGACGCACCGAAGCGGGTTCAGGACCAGCTTTCGATGGTGCGTCGGCAATCGGGCTTCGAGGAGGTCGAAAAGGGTCTGACCGAGGACAATGCGCTGTTCGAGGCGCGCCGCTGCCTGTCGTGCGGCAACTGTTTTGAATGCGACAACTGCTATGGCATCTGCCCCGACAACGCGGTGATCAAGCTGGGGCCGGGCAACCGGTTCAGCATCGATCTGGATTACTGCAAAGGCTGCGGAATTTGCGCAACCGAATGCCCGTGCGGGGCCATCAAGATGGTCCCGGAAATCGCTTAGATGACAGGAAAGTCGATTATGTCCGCAGATGCAGGATCACGTTTCGTCATTGATGACCCCAGCGCACTTGTGTCAGCGCTGCTGGACGACGGCTGGCGGGTTCTAGGTCCGCGCTTGCGGGACGATGCGATCGTCTATGACGAGATCACCGGCCCCGGCGATCTTCCCAGAGGCTTGATCGATGATCAGGAAGGCGGTCACTACCGGCTGCGCGCGGGCCGCGAGGCAAGCTGGTTCGACTATGTGGTAGGTCCGCAAAGCTGGAAAAAGTGGCTGTTTCCCGCCCGCCAGAAACTTTGGTCGGCTGAAAAAACCGGCGATGGGTTCGACATCAATCCAGCGGCGGATGATTGGCCGAAGACCGTCTTTTTCGGGGTGCGGGCCTGCGAAATTGCTGCCATCGAAGTGCAGGACCGGGTGTTTGACAACGGCGACTTCGCCGATCCGGGCTATCGCCAGCGCCGTGCCGCGACGCTGATCGTCGCCGTGCAATGCGCCCGCTCGGCGGCAACCTGTTTCTGTGCCTCGATGAATACCGGGCCACATGCCGACAGCGGGTTCGACATCGCGCTGACCGAACTGGCGGATGAAGCGGCGTTTCTGGTCGAATGCGGCAGCGCGCGCGGCGCCGCGATCCTGGATCGCCTTGAAATGCGGGTGCCTGAGGAAGGCCATCTGCGGGCCGCCGAGGCGGCTTCGAAGAACGCCGCCGACAGCCAGACCCGGCGTATGGTCGACGACATCCCCAATCTGCTGCGTGAAAAGCTGGACCACCCGCATTGGGAGGTCGTCGCGGATGCATGCCTGAGTTGCGCGAATTGCACGCTGGTCTGTCCGACCTGTTTTTGCTCTGACGTCGAGGACGTGAACGACCTTACCGGCGATCACACCGAACGCTGGCGGACATGGGACAGCTGCTTTACCGCCGATTTCAGCTATGTTCACGGTGGCTCTGTGCGGCGCTCGACAAAATCACGCTACCGGCAATGGCTGACGCACAAATTGTCGACCTGGCACGACCAGTTCGGGTCATCGGGTTGCGTCGGCTGCGGGCGCTGCATCGCCTGGTGCCCGGTTGGCATCGACATCACGGCCGAAGCAGCCGCCTTCGCGACCGATCCGGAACAGAGCGGGGACTGACCACATGCGCATACATGGTATCGAAGAGATCCTTTCGGAGCACCCGGTCTTCAAGGCTTTCGACAAGGAAACGCTGGAGCTTCTGGCGGGGTGTGCGCGCAACGAGCACTTTCGCGCGGGCGACAGGATTTTCGCCGAAGGCGACCCCGCCGACAAGGTGTTCCTCCTGCGTCATGGCGATGCCGCGGTCGAGATTGCCACCTCGGAACGGGCGCCGATCATCGTCGAAACCCTGCACGCGGGCGACGTTCTGGGCTGGTCATGGATGGTGCCGCCCTACCGGCACATGTCGGATGCCCGTGCGATGACCGAGATCCGCGCGGTCAGCCTTGGGGCCGACTGCATGCGCACCAAATGCGACGACAATCCGGCTCTGGGCTATCAGATGTTCCAGAACCTGCTGCCGCATATGGCGGTGCGTGTGCGGGCGCTACGTATGCAGGTATTGGATATTTATGGAACAAAGAAAGGGTAGCGGGCGTGCTGGTTGTGCAAGATCAAGAACCAGACCCGATGCTGCCGCGCCGCTACCGCGTTCGCAGCACCTGGGCCGAGCTTGCTGGCGTGACCTCGGTGGAACTGACCCCGGTTGACGGCGCGGCGGTGGCGTTCCGGCCCGGCCAGTTCAACATGCTCTATGCTTTTGGCGTCGGCGAGATTGCGATATCCATCTCGGGAGACCCGGCCGAGCCGCAGCGGCTGATTCATACCACCCGGTCGGTGGGTGCCGTCTCGGCGGCGCTGACCAAACTGTGTGAGGGGGATATGCTGGGGGTTCGCGGACCCTTCGGCTCGGCCTGGCCGGTTGCCGCAGAGACCGGGCGGCACATCGTTTTTGTTGCCGGTGGGCTGGGGCTCGCCCCGTTGCGTCCCGCGATCTATCATGTTCTTGAACACCGCGAGCGCTATGCAGGCATGACACTGGTCTATGGCGCAAGATCGCCGGACGAGCTGCTTTATGCCGAAGAGATCAAAACCTGGAAATCGCGGTTCGACACCGAAATCGAGGTCACAGTCGATCATGCAAATCCGGCATGGACCGGTCGGGTCGGCGTTGTCACCTCCTGCCTTGACCGGGCGCTTGCCGGGATCGATCCCGCGATGGTATCGGCCTTTTTATGCGGGCCCGAGATCATGATGCGGTTCTCGGTGATGAGCCTGGCCGATGCCGGCGTCCCGCCCGATCGGGTGTGGATATCCATGGAGCGCAACATGAAATGCGCCATCGGGTTTTGCGGTCACTGTCAATTCGGTCCGGATTTTGTCTGCCGCGACGGACCGGTCTTTCGTCACGATCATGTGGCACCGCTGTTGTCGATGAAAGAGATCTGAGCCATGCCACGCCCAAAGCTCGCAGTCTGGAAATTCGCCTCTTGCGACGGCTGCCAGCTTACGCTTCTGGATTGCGAGGACGAGCTGCTGGCCATCGCCGAGGCGCTGGACATCGCGCATTTTCTGGAGGCGACCAGTTCGATCAACGACGGCCCCTACGATATCTCGCTGGTCGAAGGGTCGATCACCACCGCGCATGACGCCGAACGGATCCGCTCGATCCGCGACCAGTCCCGCAAACTCATCACCATCGGGGCCTGCGCGACGGCGGGCGGCATTCAGGCCCTGCGCAATTTCGCCGATGTCGAAGCGTTTACAAGGGCTGTTTATGCACATCCGGAATACATCGAAACGCTGGCC
>CAJQNQ010000108.1 GCA_905479725.1 uncultured Paracoccaceae bacterium
AAGCACAGCCGGGAATACGTGCTGGGCCGGATCCGCGCCGGGGTGCTGGAACACGGCTTCGCCGAACTGATGCGCGAGGCGCAATGCGGCGCGCGAATGGACGCCGAGGGCGAAATTCACGACGCGTTCGAAGTGTCGGACAATGGCGTCATCAAGCGGGTCGATCTGAAGAAATATTCGGGTGGATCGTCGGTCGTGGTCTATGGTCAGACCGAAGTGACGCGGGACCTATACGACGCGCGCGACAAGCTGGGTGGCACGGTCATCCACAATGTCGAGGATGTCGCGCTGCATGACCTGAACGCGCCGGTGCCGCCGCATGTCACCTACCGCGATGGTGACGAGATCATCCGCATCGATTGCGACTTCGTGGTCGGTGCCGACGGGTTCCACGGGCCCAGCCGCAAGGCGATACCCAAGGATGTGCTGCGCGAATATGAGAAGGTTTATCCGTTCGGATGGCTGGGCATTCTGAGCCGCACCCGGCCGGTGCACCCGGAACTGATCTATGCCCGCCATGAACGCGGGTTCGCCCTGTGTTCGATGCGCAGCCAGGTGTTGAGCCGATACTACCTTCAGGTGCCGCTGACCGATACGGTCGCGGACTGGTCGGATGCGGCGTTCTGGGATGAGCTGCGCAAACGCCTGCCCGCCGGGATCGCCGCCAAGCTGGAAACCGGTCCGTCGATCGAAAAATCCATCGCACCGTTGCGGTCATTCGTCGCCGAGCCGATGCGCTGGGGCAATCTGTTCCTGGCCGGCGATGCCGCGCATATCGTGCCGCCCACGGGCGCGCGGGGACTGAACACTGCGGCCTCGGATATCTATTACCTGTATCACGGGATGGTCGATCACTACCTGAGCGGCGACGATACCGGTCTGGAGCACTATTCCGAAAGGGCGCTGGCGCGGGTGTGGAAAACGCAGCGGTTCAGCTGGCAGTTGACCTCGATCCTGCACACGTTCCCGGATGCCAGCCCCTACGACCAGAAACTGCAAAGCGCGGATCTGGAATATTTGCTGGGTTCGGATGCGGGGCTGACCACCGTGGCCGAAAACTATGTCGGATTGCCGTTCTGAGCATCGCCTGCCGGGGCTACGGGCGTCCGCCAGTTCGGTGCCATTGCGCGGGACGGTGTGAGGCGGCACAGTGCATCCGACGTTGCAAAGGGAAAAGCCGCCATGTTCACCACGCTCACCGCCGCCGATGGTCACGATTTTGCCTGCTGGATGCAGCGCGCGCAGGGCGAGGCGCGCGGAAATCTGGTGATCTTGCAGGAAATCTTTGGCGTGACCGACCAGTTGAAAGGCGTGGCTGCGCATTATGCGGCGCACGGGTTGAACGTGGCCATTCCGGCGCTGTTCGACCGTGTCGAGCGTGATGCGGTTGTAGCCTTCGACACCCCGCAGCGCGGGCAGGAGCTGATGCAGCGCGCCGATACGGGGCAGATGATGGCCGATATCGCGGCGACGGTGCAGGCCATGGCGGCCAAGGGGGGCAAGGTGGCGGTGCTGGGCTTTTGCCGGGGCGGCGGATTGGCGATCAAGGCCGCGCTTGAGATGGAGATCGCCTGCGCCGTGTCCTTTTACGGCACGCGCATTCCCGAATATCTGGGCCCCGACCAGAAAGCCCCGGTCATGGCGCATTTCGGGGTGCATGACAGCCACACCCCCCGCGAGGTGATCGAGCAGGCGCGTGAAGCTCTGCCGGACATGGCGATGTTCATCTACGATGCGGGCCATGCCTTCGCCAATGATCGGCGCCCGAAAAGCTACAATCCGCAGGCCGCCGAACTGGCGCATCAACGCTCGCTCGCCTTCGTGTTGCAGCATCTGGCGCCGTAGCCGGCAGGGCAGGCGGCCTACAGGCTGCGCAGCCCGGACCAGATCAGGCGCAGCGCAATCAGCACCAGCGCGATGTTGAGCAGCTTCTGGAAACCGGCGTCGCTCAGCCGGGCCAGCACCAGTCGGCCGCATAATGTGCCCGCCAGCCCGGCCAGGATCATCGCCGCGATGAACCCGGCCCAGTCGGAAAACGCAAAGCCCAGAAAGCCGAAGGCCAGCGATTTCAGGGAATGCTGCATGACCATCAGCGACGCCTGGGTGGCGGTATACCCGTGCCGGTCCAGGCCCAGAGACCGCGCGAAAGTGGCGACAAACGGGCCGGTTGCCCCGAAGAACATGGTCAGGAAGGATGTCAGCGCGCCGGTGATCGCGGGCCAGCGGCGCATCCACGCCGGAGGGCGGGCCAGAACCGACCAGATCAGAAAGAGGCCGACACCGACCTGCACCAGCCCAGGTGGAAGATTGGCAACCAACGCGGATCCGCCAAGCACACCCGCCACGGACCCGACCCCGAACCAACCCAGCGCCGCCCAGTGGATGTGGCGCCACAAGGAGCCCGCCCGCCCGGTGTTCGATCCCAGTTGCACCACGCCGTGCACGGGGATCAGCGCCAGCGGCGGCATCAGGCTGGCCATGATCGCCAGCAGCATCGCCCCGCCGCCAATCCCCATGGACATAGTGATGAAGGAGCCGGCGAAACTGGCCAAGATCAGCGCGGCCGCGATGCCGGGGCCCAGTTCTGCGGGAAGGATCAGGGTCAGGGCGTCCATAATCGGCGGGCCTCGGCTGCGATGTATACATTCGCATACACCGCCGTTCCCACCACCGCAATGTCGGCCGATCGGCCTCGTGCCGCCTTCAGGGCGCTTCCCAGGGAAAGCTGTCGAGCCGCTCATGCCCAGTTTCGGTCACCAGAACCTGCGTTTCCAGCTTGACCGATTCAGACCCGGCCTCTCCGATCAGGGATTCGATGCAGATCACCATCCCCGGCTCGAACCGGGCATCGGTGGCGCGGTCATCGAAATCAACATGCAGGGGGATGACCGGGTATTCATCCGCCATGCCGACGCCGTGCGCGGCCAGCGAATAGCGGTAGTTTACGTGGCGATCGGGGATCCGCCAGCTTCTGGCGTTGAATTCCGCGAAGCGGGTGCCGGGCTGCACCAGCGCAAGGTTGTGGGTGATCTGCGCCAGCGCGGTGTCATAGAGCCGCTTCTGCGTGTCGTTCATCGGCAGATACCCGCAGATCCAACTGCGCGACAGGTCGGCGCAATAGCCGTAGGGGCCGATCATGTCGGTGTCAAAACTGATCATTTCCCCCGCCTGCACGGGCCGGTCGCCGCATTCGCGATACCACGGGTTGGTGTTGGGGCCGGCGGTCAGCAGCTTGGTTTCCAGCCAATCGCCGCCCGAACGCGCGTTTTCGAAATGCAGATGCGCCCAAAGCTCGCGTTCCGTCGCGCCGGGCACGGAATGTTCATAGATCCTTGCCATGCCGGCTTCACATACCCGGATCGTCCAGCGCATCAGCGCGATTTCCTCGGGCGACTTGATCGCGCGGGCCAATTCTGTCAACGCGGTGCCGTCCGTCACCGTCATGCCGCGCGCCTCCAGCGCGTGAACGGCATGGACATCCAGCTTGTCGGCGGCGATGCGGAGATTTGCGCCACCGTTGCCGCGCACAAGATCGGCGATTTCATCGGCCCAGTCATCGACAAAGCCCCGCGCCTTGTCGCCGCGCGCCATGAACATGTAGGTGATCGCGGTGCGCAGCTCGTCGATGCCGGGCAGCCCGTCATTCAGGTGCTCGCAATGGGCGAATTCGAACATGATCGCCGGGCCACCCGCGAGGATCAGCGCGTAGCGCATGGGGTTGTGCGCGGTCCAGACCTGCATGTTGGAACAATCGAAGGCATAGCGGATGTTGACGGGATCATAGAGCAGCAGCGCCGCTACGTCGTGCAGCGCCATCTGCGCCCGCAACCGGCTCAGCCGATACCGCCGCGCGTGGTTCACCACGGCGTCGCCAAGGGGCGAAATCAGTGGCCGGTCGGCGCCCTCGGCGTTCAGATAGGTCGCCTTGCGATCATCCTTGAAGATGCCGCTCATCCGGCGCGTCCGTAAAATCCGATGCGCTCATCGTCCGAGAACGTCACGCCGGGGCGGTCATAAAAGGTGAACACCGAAATGATCCGCGCCGTGTTGCCCCGCACGTCGGCCACGCGGTGCGGGGTGTTCTTGCCACGAAACACGTTCAGTGTGCCGGGGGTGACGTCCATTGTGCGGACCAGCGGATCCTCGCCCCTCAGCAGCGTGGCCACGCCGTCATGGTTCGGATCGTCATCGCGGCGCAGATCGGTTCGATAGATGAACTCGCCCCCTTCATCCGGGGCTTGCAGCAACAGCGTGGTGGTGAATTCGGACCGGTCGAAATGCCAGTTCAATGCCTGCCCCTGCTGGTAGGACATGGTGTTCAGCCCGGCCAGCGGGTCGGACATCGGATGCAGCGCGGGCATTTCCATGGTCGCGGCCAGAAACCGCGCCAGCGGTGCCCAGTAATAGAGGGCGTGCATCGGTGTCCCGGTCAACTGGTCCTCGCACAGGGTGTTGTTCGAGGTCCGAAACCGCGTCAATGCCGGATGATCGTCGGCCAATTCGGGGATCGACTTCAGGAAGTAGATGTTGTGCTCGCGCTCATGGCGGAAGCTTTCGGTGGCGAACGTCCCGCTCAACGCACGCGCGGCGGCATTGGCCACCCCGGCGTCCATGAAATCGGGCAGGTTGAACATCCCGTCGCGCGCCAGATCGGCGCGGCAGCGGTCCACCAGGGCCTGCCACGGGGGGCTGCCGGGTTTGTCCAGCGGGTAGCGGTCGAGGTCAAGAAAATCGCGCATGTCGGTCCCTATTGTTTGGCGCAGTATCAGCGAGTCGACAGCGGCGAAGCAACGGGTATAGATATTGGGGACCCTACAGGAAATCTTATGCTGAAGCCCGATCACCTGCCGTTCAATGCCCTGCGTGCGTTCGAGGCCGCGGCGCGCAGTGGCAGTTTCGTGAATGCGGGCGCGGCGCTGGGCGTCAGTGCGGCGGCGGTCAGCCAGCAGGTCAAGGCGCTGGAGGGGATGCTGGGCAAGCAGCTGTTTCTGCGTCAGGGCAACCGGATTACGCTGACCGATGCCGGGCGCTCGTTGTATCCCAGTGTCGAAAGCGCGATGACCGAACTGAGCATGGCGACGCGCCGGTTGCGGGCCGCCCCCCGCCGGGCGCGGATCGTCCTGTCGTCGCTGTCGTCGGTGGCGGATCTGTGGCTGATCCCGGCGTTGACGGGCTTCGCTCAGGGCGCGCAACTGGATCTTCGGGTTGAAGCAGACCCCATTGACATGGCGCGCGACGGGGTGGATGTGCGCATCACCTATGGCGCGCAATATTACCCCGATCATGTCGTGGAGCCGTTGTTTCAGAACCGGCTTGTCGCGGTGGCGGCACCGGATTCGGCTTTTGGTGCGCGGCTGGGGGAGCTGCACGACACGGACCTGATCCACACCGATTGGGGGCGGGATTATGGCGTGCAGCCCGATTGGGCCCATCACTTCGAAACCGTCGGCGACGGGCGGCGGGTGGATGCAGGGCAGGGGCTTCGGGTGCAATCGACAAGCATGGCCGTCGCGGCGGCTTGCGCTGGATTGGGTGTGGCGCTGGCACCGGAACTGTTGATCCTGGGGCACGAGCGCGCCGGGCAGGTGCGGCGCATTGGCCCCGTGGCGAACCCGCTGCCAAGAGACTATGTCATGATTACCCCCAACGCGCGGGCGCGCAACCGCGACGTTCAGTCCTTGCGCAGGCACTTGCTCGGCGTCGTCGGGGCGGATTGAAACAATGCTCACAGACAGTTTATGAAAAACGGCGTGAAAAGCTGCATCGGCGCGAAACTATTGGCGGTCCGCTTCGTAGAGTCAGGTAATCCCACAGCGGGCCTGGGTCGTGAACGCCTCGCCCCGCGCCCCGATGAACGCAAGGAGAGACGCATGTCAGACCGTTGGACGCCAGACCTGACCCAGGACGATGTAACCCCAAGGGCACTGTGGATGAACCGCCGCAAGGTTCTCGCCAGTCTGGGCGGCCTGGGCGCGGCGACACTCGCGGGGGGCGCCACGGCGCAATCCCTTCAGCCGAACACGCTGGAACAGGTTTCCTCCTACAACAATTTCTACGAATTCGGCTGGGGCAAGTCCGATCCGGCGCGCTATGCAGATGCCATGGTGACAAGCCCTTGGTCCGTCACCGTTGACGGCTTGGTCGACCGCCCCGGCACCTATGCGCTGTCCGACCTTCTCAGCGGTCTGCGGCGTGAAGAGCGCATCTACCGGCTCCGCTGCGTCGAGGGCTGGTCAATGGTGGTGCCCTGGAACGGGGTCGAACTGGCCGGCGTTCTGGACAAGGTCGGGGTGCGGGCGAATGCGCGCTACGTGGCGTTTGAAAGCACGGTCCAGCCCGAAGCCATGCCCGGTGTCCGCGGGCGCATCATCCCCTTCCCCTATGTCGAAGGGCTGCGGCTGGACGAGGCGCAACACCAGCTGACGCTTCTCGCGACCGGCGTCTATGGCCAGGATCTGCCCAATCAGATGGGCGCGCCGATCCGACTGGTTGTGCCGTGGAAATACGGGTTCAAGTCGGCCAAGTCGATCGTGCGGATCACCCTGACCGACCGCCAGCCGCCCACCACCTGGAACCGCCT
>CAJQNQ010000109.1 GCA_905479725.1 uncultured Paracoccaceae bacterium
GCGCTTCGTGCAGGTTGACATACAGGGTCGAGCGCGGGTGATGCATCACCGGCCAGAGCCGCTCGGCCTTGCCCGGGCTGGCGGGGGCCACGCACAGCGTGGCCCTGGCAAACAGCGCAGAGGCGGCGATCTGCGCCAGCAACGGTCGCGTCAGATTGCCGTCCAGTACGATCAGCCCGTCCCAGGGCGCGGCGGCGCTGGCCAGCCGGCCATCGGACAAGGGCGCCAGGATGGCATCGCCCGCGGCCTCCAGCCCGTGGGCATCGGCGATCGCCGCGACAACGCCATCGGCATCTTCAATGGCCATGTAAGTGTCGGTCGGCAAGTCATTGTTTTGATGCACATAATCGACATTCAGCCCAAGCTTTCTCGAGGCCGATAGCAGTTCCTGCCCTTCAAGATCCCTGCCCAGCGCGGTCAGCATGATCGGGGCCATGCCCAGTTTCGACAGGGTCATGGCGATGTTCATCGCGACGCCGCCGGGCAGGCGTGTGATCCGCCCGGCAACGTCGCTGCGTTCACGCACGGCGCCCTGGGTGCGGCCGATGATGTCCCACAGGACCGAGCCGATACAGATGACGGGGGGGCGGATGCTCATCTTGCGCGAAAACTCACGATACGGGCGCGGTCCTGCGCGTGGGCGGCATCGCGCAGGGCCGCGGCATTGCCATAGATCGCCACGTCCTGAATCTGAAGATCAAGGATTTGCGGTTCCATCGCCGCCAGAACGACGGTAAAATCCATTTTATCAAAGACCTGCGCGTTGACGCTCAGAACGACAAGCGCGCCGGACCGGGCGCTTCGCAACAGCGGGATCAGCGCTTTCGGGCCGACATGCCCATGCGTGAACGTCCCCGAGGAAACCATCCCGTCATAGCGCGTCGAACCCGGCAGCGGGCGGGTGATGTCGGCCTCGATCAGGGTCCGGTACAGGCCCTTGCGACGGGCCACGGCCAACATGTCGGCCGACAGATCGACGCCGTCGATGGGGCCGCTGAAACCAAGGCCGCGCAGCGCCGAGGCCAGCAGCCCGGTGCCCGCGCCCACGTCCAGCACGGTCCCGCCCGACCCGCCGGCGCAATCGCCGCTTTGCGATCCAGCACGCAGGAAAGCCGCCGCAACCTCGGCCGGCAGGCGGTAGTCCATCGTCGCCGCCCAACCGTGGTCGTAGCTGCCTGCCCATTCGGCATAGAGCCGGCGGCAATCCTCGGCGCTGTTCAGCGCGTAGGCGCCGGAAAGATCGGGGTTTGTCATGGCGCGATAGGGCCATGGCGAAGCGGTTTTGTCCAGCCCCGGCGCGGCGCGCGGGCGCGTCAGTTTCGCCAGTGATCCGGGGTGTGCTTGTGCGCGAAGGGCAGGTTGGTGGCCACGCAACGGTCATATTCCGCCTGTGACACGAAGCGCAGCCCCGACGCTTCGTGTGGATCGCGCAAGGCGGCCAGCGCCTCCAGCGTCAACTGCGCGGGACCGCTGTGCCACCAGGGATAGGGATCGGCCGTCCGCGCCAGTTCCCGCGCGATGCGGGCTTGCAGCCGGGTGAACAGCGCCAGCCCGGGCCGGGCGGCCAGAAAATTGTTGGCGATGGTGCCGTAGCCTTCCTCGATCACCAGAACCGCCGACGCATCCGTAAACCATGCGTCAACCGGGCCGCGCGGGTATTCGTCCAGATCGGTGAACAGCCCCCCCTGGCGGGCCATCAGTGCCACGCGAAACAGATCGGCGCGGGTGGCGGGCAGGCTTTGGGCGTCGAACAGGTCGACCAGCGTGGGGGCCTGGGCCTTAAGCCAGTCGCGCGCGGTTGACCGGTCAAAGACCTGTTGGCGGCGGTCGGGGTGATGGCGCGCCCAGGCGGCGATGCCGCGCTCTACCGGCGGGTTGCGCCGGCCTTCCCAGTAATGCGACACAAGGCGCGGGATTGGCGCCGGACCGGCCACCGACCGGAACGCGGGGGGCGACAGGGCGAAGTGCCGCGCGGCCAGGCCGGGACTGTCGGTCGCCGCGCGCCCCTGGGTCACGGCCAGCGCCGCGTCCTCGGTGATCCGGTTGCGCAGGTCCGCGGCGGGCCGGTGCCCCAGCTGGGCGGTTTTCAAGCCGTCGAAGCGAGCCAGAGCGTCGCAAGCCTGGGCGAAGCGACCGGCCATGAATTCGGCCCGCGCGGCGTTCAACCACAGCCCCATCCGGGTTGGTCCCAGCGCCAGAGCCGGCGCCAGCACCGCCGTTGCGGCCGCGGGATCGCGCCGCGCCAGATGGATCTCGGCGGTCCAATAGGCCCGGTCGGCCCTCTGCGGCCAAGGGTCTTGCGCCGGATCGGGCGCAGGGTCCAGTGCCTCAAGCGCGGCCTCCAGGCGGCCCAGCCGCAGCAGGATGCGGGCGCGAAGCAGGCGCTTCTGATGGCGGCGATCGGGCGGGCTTTGCGCGGTTTCGGAAAGCAGTTCCAAGGCCGCGCCATCCAGGCCCAGATGGCTTAAGGTGCTGGCGTTCAGAAGAAAATTTGATTTGTCAGACGTTAAATCCCCGGCCAGGCAATCCCAGTCCTCTACCCGTTCACGCGCGGTCAGCCACAAGCCGTGCAGCACGGTGTTGGCCGGATACAGGCGATGCGCGCGGGTGGCGTGATCCAGCAGTCTTGCGCGCGCGGCATCCGAGTGCGATTCGATAAGGGCGCAGCGCAGATGCTGGGCGTGGTGGCGCGGGGCCCATTGCCAGGGCGGAGAACCACCCGTGCCATCATCAAGCCACGCCCTGTCATCGAGCAAGGCGCGCGCGCGCACCGCGTCGCCGGCGTCCAGCGCCATTCGGATGCGCAGCGCACGGACATCCGGGTGATCTTCGCCCAGCCGTTCGGTGGCCAGTGCCAGCGCGTGGCGCGCGCGGCGATAATCCCCTTCGGTGACAAGCGCCTCGAACAGCCAGTTCCAAAGCGCCGGGTCGGCCGGAAATCCGCTGGATTCCAGATCGAAGCGCCGAAACAGGGCATCGCCCCCGCCTTCGCGCCAGCTTTGCAGCAAGGACAGCCGCAACCCGTCGGCGCCAGCGATTGTTGCTGTGATTTCTGCTGTGATTTCTGCTGTGATTTCCTTGGCGATTTCCGTGGCGGTATCCGGGGCGATCCCCTTGGCCTGAGATCCTGCCAGACAGCGCAGTTCGGCGCGCGCCAGGCGGTCGGCAGGATAGCTTGGCGAGGCCGGATTCAGATTGGCCAGTGTCTTGAGCGCCTGCGCGGCATCTCCCAGGGTCCAATACGCCCAGGCAAGGACGCCGTGCCGACGGTCCTGTTGCTGAACGACGCCGCCAAGCCGCGCCAGGGTCTCGGCTCCCGGAGCGGCGTGAAAGGCCAGCGCCGCGAGGTCGATCGACCAGGGATAGCGCGACAACGCATCCGCCAGGGCTGGCTGAAGCGGCAGGCCATGCCCCTGCAGCCGGCGCAATTCCGCCAGCAGATCGGTGTAATCCATGCGTGCGGCGCGTTTGCACAGCGCGCGCGCGGGCGCCGCCGGGTCGGGCAGGGGCGCTTGCCACAGCGCCTGGGCCAGATCCCGGTCCATTCTCAGCCGTCCAGCAGCCGGGTGAATTCGCCAAATGCCATCCCCAGCTCGTCGCGCGCTTCCTGGCGTGTGCGCCAGGTCAGACCGTGCAGGAACATCAGCACCGACCGGTCGATGGGGAACGGCTCGGACACCCAGATACGCCCGGCCATCAGGCGCGCCAGCCGCTCGGCCGATGCGCCGGTTATGGCGGACCGATCCAGCCCCAGCCGGTCGAACAGCGCGCTGACACTGGCCGCGCGGTCGTTGTGGAACGCCTCGTAGTTCAGCAGCACAAGATCGGGATAGGCCGCCCGCCAGGCGCGCACATTGCGCAGATAGTGATTGTGCCGCACGACCATCGCGTCCCTGAAGAACAGCCAGAACCGGTCATCCATGACCAACGGGTCGCGGTGGTCCTTGCCCAGATGCCACAGCATGTGCATCCGGATCGCCGAGACCGCGCGCACCAACGGGTCACGCAGAATGTAGATCACCGTAGCCGAGGGGTTGAGCGCCTTGCATTCGGCGATCTGGGCATCCGACATCATGGCGTATTCGGGCGTGAAATCCATGGTCAGCAGCGCCGGATCGTCTTGCGCCATCAGGTCTCGATACCATTCTACCCCGCGATCATGGTTCCAGTCCCAGAAGTGGGCTTCCTTGTTAGTCGAGGTCTGGGGCTCACGGTCGGGGAACGCGGCCGTGCCCGGGTGGCAGTTCACGACCGAATGCAGCCAGCTGGTCGAGCCCTTCTGACAGCCGATGCACAGGATGTCGGTGATGTTTTCGCGCCCGGTCATGCGGCCTTACCCCTTCTCTTAGCGTTATCGACGGTGCGAAGCTGTCGGTACGCAGGTGGCGAGGGTATGGTTGTCATGCTGGCTGTCCTTGATGGCTCAGGTCGCTGTGCCACCCTCGCCACCGCCCCTGAATGACCGCTGATTACGCGATGCCCTCGATGGCTTTGTAAGGCGATGCAGGCGCGAC
>CAJQNQ010000110.1 GCA_905479725.1 uncultured Paracoccaceae bacterium
CGGTCTATCAGGGCGGCGCGGGTGATTAGCTCAGTTGGTAGAGCGCTTCGTTTACACCGAAGATGTCGGGAGTTCGAGTCTCTCATCACCCACCATCCCGGTCCATTTCGCCTTGCAAGACACCAAAAAGCCCCGGCGGCGGCCCAGCGTGTGTCAGCGCGATCCGTTGACCAGGGATCATCCGGGCCGGTCGCGCCGATCGACTTTCCAAGTATCTTCAAGCCGCCGCACTCCAACTCTTGCGTGGCTTCAGGGCCGTCGCGCGCCGCAGGCGGGTTTGCTGCACTCACTGCTCTGTCCGGTCCCTTTGTTTGTCGCATGCCGCTGCGTCGTTTGCCCAACCCCGGGACGACCGCTTGAACCGCGCGCGTCATCGGACCATTCTGTCGCCGGACAGTCATCGAAAGGATATGCCGTGCAGGGACCCGTCACCTTTGAAGCCCATGGCGATATCGGCGTGATCCGCGTCAACAACCCGCCGGTCAACGCCACAAGCGCCGCCGTGCGGCAAGGGCTGGTGGCCGCCGCCAATGCCTTCGCGGCGTCGGATCAGAAGGTCGCCGTGCTGATGGCCGACGGGCGCACGTTTATCGCGGGTGCCGACATCAAGGAATTCGGCAAGCCCCCGGTTGAGCCGCATCTGCCGAATGTGATCCACCACATCGAGGCGCTGGACAAACCGGTGATCTGCGTGATCCATGGCACCGCGCTGGGTGGCGGGTTCGAGGTGGCACTGGGATCGCATTACCGCGTCGCCGTGCCGGGGGCGCGCATCGGCCTGCCCGAGGTCAATCTGGGCCTGATCCCCGGCGCGGGCGGCACCCAGCGCCTGCCCCGTCTGACCGGCATGATCGCGGCGTGCGAAATCTTCACAACCGCGCGGCAAGTGAAGGCCGATGAAAGCCTGTCGCTGGGCATTGTCGATGCGGTGATCGACGCCACGCCGCTAGAGGCCGGGATGCAGTTCGCCCGGAAGATTCTGGACGACGGATTGCCCGTGCGCCGCGTGTCCGAGATGGACGTGGCGCCTTATGATGACGTGGATCTGGACGCCCTGCGCGCCAAGACCGCACGCGCAAACAAGGGCCATGTCTGCCATCTGCGCGGCATCGACGTCGCGGTCGAGGGCACGAAACTGCCGTTCGCCGAGGGCATGAAGCTGGAGCGTCAGGGCTTTTGGGACCTGATGCAGACGCCCCAACGCGCGGCGATGATCCATGCGTTCTTTTCCGAACGCGCCGTGGCCAGCTTGCCGGAGTTGAAAGGTGTGGCCCCGCGCGCCATCACCCATGTCGGCGTGATCGGCGGCGGCACGATGGGCGGTGGCATCGCTGTCGCCTGCTTGCTCAACGGGCTGACCGTCACGCTGATCGAAAGGGACGTGGAGGCCGCCGCCAACGCCCGCGCCGGCATCGCCAACACGCTGGCCGACAGCGTGAAGCGCGGCAAGCTGAAACCTGAGCGGCGCGAGGCCCTGCTGGCGGACGCGCTGACCACCAGCGACGATTACGCCACGCTGGCCGACGCCGATCTGGTGATCGAGGCGGTGTTCGAATCGATGGACGTCAAGAAGGACGTGTTCACAAAACTGGACGCGGTGTGCAAACCCGGTGCGGTGCTGGCCACAAACACCAGCTATCTGGATGTCGACGACATCGCCGCCATCACCCGCCGCCCGGCGGATGTGATCGGCCTGCACTTCTTTTCCCCGGCGCATGTGATGCGGCTCTTGGAAATCGTCGTCGCTGCCAAGACCGCGCCGGATGTGGTGGCGACCGGCTTTGCGCTGGCCAAGGCGCTGAAGAAGGTGCCGGTGCGCGCGGGTGTCTGCGACGGGTTCATCGGCAACCGGATCCTGAAAACCTACCGCACGGCGGGCGATCATATGGTTCTGGAAGGGGCCAGCCCGTTCCAGATCGACAAGGCGCTGGTCGAATTCGGCTTTGCCATGGGGCCCTATGCCGTGTCCGATCTTGCGGGCATCGACATTGGCTACTTGACCCGCCAGCGCCTGCTGCCGACGCGCGACCCGTGCGAACGCATCGCGGATTGGGGTGATGTGCTTTATCACAAGGGGCGGTTGGGCCGTAAAACCGGGCATGGGCACTACATCTATGACGAGAAATCGCCCAAGGGCCGCCCAGACCCCGAGGTTGAGGAGATCATCGCCGCCGAACGCGCCGCCAAGGGCATCACGCCGCGCAGCTTTACCGATGCCGAGATTGTCGAACGCTACATGGCGGCGATGATCAATGAAGGGGCCAGGGTGGTGGGCGAAGGCATCGCGCTGCGGCCGCTGGATGTCGATGTGACCCTGCTTTACGGCTACGGCTTCCCGCGTTTCCGGGGCGGGCCGATGCATTACGCTGACTATATCGGCCTGGACAAGGTTCTGGCCACCATCGAGCGCGAGGCAAGGACGGATGACTTTTTCTGGCAGCCCGCGCCGCTTTTGCAACGACTCGTCGCCGAAGGGCGCGACTTTTCCAGCCTGAACGGGGGATAATCCATGAAAGACGCCGTCATCGTATCGACCGCGCGCACCGCCATCGGCAAAGCTTACCGGGGCGCGTTCAACCAGACACACGGCGTCACCGTCGCGGCCCATGCGGCGCGCCATGCCGTGGACCGCGCCGGGATCGACCCGGCGTTGCTCGAAGACTCCATCTTCGGCTGCGCGCTGCCGGAAAACGTCACCGGCGGCAATGCCGCGCGCCAGGTGGCCATCCGCGCCGGGTTGCCGGTAACCGTGGCGGGCACAACCGTGAACCGTTTCTGCGCGTCGGGCCTGCAAGCCATCGCCCAGGGCGCGCACATGATCCAGGTCGAAGGCGCCAGGGCCATTCTGGCCGGCGGGGTGGAAAGCATCAGCCTGAACCAGCCCAGCCCGCGCAATGCGCCCGAGCCCTGGATCCTGGAGCACAAGCCCGAACTGTATCTGCCAATGATCGACACGGCGGATATCGTCGCGGCCCGCTACGGCGTCAGCCGTGAGGCGCAGGACGAATACGCCCTGCGCAGCCAGCAGCGCATCGCCGCCGCGCAGGATGCCGGGTTGTTCGCCAACGAGATCGTGCCGATGGATGTGACCATGGCCGTCAAGGACAAGGCCAGCGGCGAGATCAGCCAGCACGCAATCACGCTGTCGCTTGACGAATGCAACCGCCCCGGCACCACGCTGGAGGGGCTGCAAAAGCTGGAACCGGTGCGCGGACCGGACCAGTTCGTGACCGCCGGCAACGCCAGCCAACTGTCGGACGGCGCCGCCGCCCTGGTGCTGATGGAAGCGTCAGAGGCCGCGCGCGCCGGGCTGGAGCCGCTGGGCGCGTTCCGGGGCTATGCCATCGCTGGGTGCGAGCCCGATGAAATGGGCATTGGTCCGGTCTATGCCATCCCGCGCCTGCTGGAACGCCACGGGTTGAAGATCGACGATATCGACCTGTGGGAGCTCAACGAGGCCTTCGCCTCGCAGTGCCTTTACTGCCGCGACCGGCTGGGCATCGACCCCGAAAAATACAACGTCAACGGCGGCTCCATCGCCATCGGCCATCCCTATGGCATGTCGGGTGCGCGCATGGCCGGGCATATCCTGCTGGAGGGCAAGCGGCGCGGCGCGAAATACGGCGTGGTGACGATGTGCATCGGGGGTGGCCAGGGTGCCGCCGGCCTGTTCGAAATCTTCTGAGGGGGGAACGACATGGACCTCAATTACACAGCCGAAGAAAACGCCTTCCGCGCAGAAATGCGCGCCTTCATGAAGGACAAACTGCCCGCTGACGTGGCCGCCAAGGTCGCCTCGGGCGAACCCCTGGCCAAGGCCGACATGGACATGTGGCACACGCGCCTGAACGAACAGGGCTATCT
>CAJQNQ010000111.1 GCA_905479725.1 uncultured Paracoccaceae bacterium
GCGCAAGTTGATGTAGTTTGGCAACAGGGCGTGGCGCAATTGCCGCACCCACGGTGTCCATTGCCAGAGTTGCGCGCTGCCCGCCCATGACCAACCCGCCAAGCCCCGCCTCTGCGCCCCCGGCGTCGGCCAGCCCGTTGCTGCGTCGGCGCGGCCCCGCCCGGCGCCGGTTCGAAGCCATCGTGACGGCGGTTCTGGTCCTGTTGGCACCGGTGCTGGTGATTGCCACAACGCTGGTTCTGGGGCCTTTCGCGTCCGATCCCGATCTGCCGCTGCTGCGCGCCGTGGTCGTCGCCGATCTGGTCTATATTCTGGTCGTTGCCGCCTTGGTGCTGGGCCGGATCGCCCGTCTGATCACCGCGCGACGGACCAGCGCGGCGGGCTCAAGGCTGCATCTGCGCCTGTCCGGCCTGTTCGCGGTCATCGCGCTGGTTCCGGCGATCACCGTTGCCGTCTTCGCCGTGATAACCATCAATATCGGCCTTGAAAGCTGGTTTTCCGAGCGCGTGCGCAACGTGGTCGGCAATTCGCTTGCCGCCGCTGAAGCCTATCAGAGTGAACAAGAGCAGAACCTGGTGACCGACGGGCAGGCGATTGCCTCGGTCCTGGTCCGCGCCCGCCAGGCGAACCCGCTTATTCAGGATGGCGAGATCCGCCAGATCTTGTCCGACGCGCAGGCCGGGATTCAACGCGGGTTGCGGGTTGCATTCGTGATCGGCGCCGATGGCAATCTGTTGATGCGGGGCGAACGCTCGTATCTGTTCGACTTCGTGCAGCCTTCGGCAGATGATCTGACAAGCGCGGCGCGCGGCGAGGTGGTGCTCATCAAGGACTGGCCCAACAGCGAGTTCCGCGCCCTGTTTCCGCTTCAAGGTTTTGCCGGGCGCGTTCTGTATATCGCGCGCGCAGTGGACGGCGAGATCCTGAGCCTGCTGGACGAAACCCAGGCCACGATTGCCGAATATACCCAGCTCGAGGATGAGCGCGGGCGCGTGCTGACAACCTTCGGTCTGCTCTATCTGGGCTTTGCCATCATTCTCATTCTGGCCGCCGTGTGGCTGGGCATGTGGTTTGCCGAAGGTCTGTCACGCCCGGTTGGACGCCTTGCAGCCGCGGCCGAAAAAGTGGGTGAGGGGGATCTGGAGGCGCAGGTGATCGAGGAGCCGGGCGACGACGAGATCGCCACGCTGGGCCGGGTGTTCAACCAGATGATCCGCCAGTTGAAGGGGCAGCGCGATGCCTTGCTGACCAACACCCGCCAGATCGAAGAACGCCGCCGCCTGTTCGATTCCGTGCTGGGGTCCGTCACCGCGGGGGTGATCGGGATGGATGGCCAGGGCCAGGTCGCTTTCGTGAACCGCGCAGCCGAAACCCTGACCGGGATTGACCCGGGCCTGGTCGGGCACCAGACACTGGGCCAGGTGTTGCCCGAATTCCAGCCATTGTTGGAGCGGTTGCAAAGGGGCGAAGGGCGCATGGTCGGCAGTCATGTGCAAGAGGAGGTCCGCCTGAGCCGCGGCGGCCGTTTGGAAAGCCTGTTGGTGCGGATCGCGGAACGGCGCACCAGTGGCGGTCAACTGGAAGGGTATGTGGTTGCTTTCGATGACGTGACCGAACTGGTCTCGGCCCAGCGGCTGGCCGCCTGGGGGGATGTGGCGCGCCGCATCGCCCATGAAATCAAGAACCCGCTGACCCCGATCCAGCTTTCCGCCGACCGCATTCGCCGCAAGTTCGCCCGGCAACTGCCTGAGAGCGAAGCAGAAACGCTGGAGAGCCTGACCGGGGTGATCGTCCGGCAAACCAATGACCTGCGCCGCATCGTCGATGAATTCAGCCGTTTCGCGCGGATGCCCGAACCGGACCGGCGCCCGGCCGATCTGGTCGAACTGCTGCGCGACGCCGTGACCTTGCAGGACGCGGGGCAACAGGGCGTGATCTTCAGCGCCGACATCCCCAACGATCCGCTGATCGTGGATGTGGACTCAACGATGATAAGCCAGGCGCTGACCAATCTGATGAAGAACGCGGGCGAGGCAACCCAGGGCCTGATCGAGGCCGGACGCGCGCCGGACGGGTATCAGCCGCGAATTGACCTGCGGATGACGGTGGATCAGGACCGGACCACCATCACGATCGCCGACAACGGCATCGGCCTGCCCGAGGACCGCGCGCGGCTGTTTGAGCCCTATGTCACGACCCGTGAAAACGGCACCGGGCTGGGCCTGCCGATCGTCAAGAAGATCATCGAGGAGCATGGCGGCACGCTGGAATTGCGTGATGCGCCGATCATGGAGGGCTGCGCGCATTCCGGCGCGATGGCCCTCATCCGATTGCCGATCCTGGGCAGGGCCCGCGGCAACCACATTCAGAACGGGCAACAGGCATGAGCGATATTCTGATCGTCGACGACGAGCGCGACATCCGCGAACTGATTTCGGATATCCTGCGTGATGAGGGGTATTCGACCCGGCTGGCGCAAAACTCGGACGAGGCGATGGCCGCGGTCGCGGCAGAGCCACCGATGCTGATGATCCTGGATCTGTGGCTGAAGGACAGCCAGATGGACGGGATCGGCATCCTGATGGCGGTCAAGCGGGACTATCCCGGGGTTCCGGTGGTGATCATTTCCGGTCATGGCAACATCGAAATCGCCGTCGCCGCGATCAAGAAAGGGGCCTATGATTTCATCGAAAAGCCCTTCAACATCGACCAGTTGCTGGTGGTGATCGGCCGGGCGATGGAAACCTCGCGCTTGCGCCGCGAGAACACCAAGCTGCGCAAGCGCGATTCGGGCCCCACCGAGATGATCGGCCAAAGCCAGTCGATGAAGGTGTTGCGCAGCCAGTTGGGCAAGGTCACGCGCTCGAACGGGCGGGTAATGCTGACCGGGCCTTCGGGATGCGGCAAGGAAGTCGCCGCGCGGTTCATCCACGCGCAGTCCAACCGCGCCAGCGCGCCCTTCGTTTCGGTCTCGTGCGCCGCTATCGAACCCGACAAGTTCGAAACCGTTCTTTTCGGGCAGGAAAGCGGGACGCGGGGCGTCTTGCCTGGGCTGCTGGAACAGGCCGATGGCGGGATCCTGTATCTGGACGAAGTGGCCGACATGCCGCTGGGATCACAGTCCAAGATCCTGCGCGTGCTGGTCGATCAGACCTTCACCCGGGTGGACGGCGCGGACAAGGTCAAGGTGGATCTGCGGGTGATCTCATCCACCACGCGCGACCTGCGCAGCGAAATCTCGGCGGGGAATTTCCGCCAGGAGCTTTATGACCGCCTGAATGTCGTGCCGATTGCGGTGCCGCCGCTGTCCGAGCGCCGCGAGGATATTCCGCAACTTGCCCTGCATTTCGTCGACCTGTTGAACCAGACCCAGGGGCTGACCCGGCGCACGATCTCGCAAGAGGCCGAGGCGCAGTTGCAATCGATGAACTGGCCTGGAAACATCCGGCAATTGCGTAACGTGATCGAACGGGCGCTGATCCTGGGCGACGAGCAGGGGCCGATCGAGTCGCGCGAACTGGTGGCGGAGGCGCCGGGCGAGTCGGAGGACGGGCGTGTCGTGCTGGCGGGTGGACTGGCCACGCTGCCCTTGCGCGAGGCGCGCGAACTGTTCGAGCGCGAATATCTGCTGACCCAGATCAACCGGTTTGGCGGCAACATCTCGCGCACCGCCGCGTTTGTCGGTATGGAACGCTCAGCCCTGCATCGAAAGCTGAAATCGCTGGGCGTGAATACCGCAGCCTTGTCCGGTGGGCGCGGCGGGCGGGACGATGGATGAAGCTTTTGGGGGATAACCGATGAAGGTCATCATCTGCGGGGCAGGCCAGGTGGGCTGGCAGATCGCGCGGCAATTGTCGGGCGAGGGCAATGATGTGGCGATCGTCGATCACAACGCCGCGCTGGTGCGCCGGGCGACCGACACGCTGGAGGTGCAAGGCGTGGTCGGCTTCGCCTCGCATCCCGATGTGCTGGCCGAGGCCGGAGCCGCCGAAGCGGACATGATCATTGCCGCGACGCATTCGGACGAGGTCAACATGGTCACCTGCCAGGTGGCCCATTCGGTGTTCGATGTCACCCGCAAGATTGCCCGGTTGCGTGCCCAATCCTATATGGATCCGCAATATTCCGACCTGTTCGCGCGCGACAAGCTGCCCATCGACGTGGTCATCAACCCCGAACGCGAGGTCGCGCGCGCCGCGCTGCGCCGCTTCGCCGCGCCTTCGACCTTTGACGTGCAGGATTTTCTGGATGGCAGCGTGCGTCTTGCGGGTATCTCGCTGGATGCCGATTGCCCGGTTCTGAACACACCGTTGCGCCAGTTGACGGAACTCTTTTCAAGCCTGCGTGCGCTTGTTGTCGGCGTGCGCCGGGCGGGCAAGCTGTTCGCGCCCGAGCCGGGCGATCAGTTGTTCGACGGCGATCAGATCTATGTCGTGTCCGAAAGTTCGGACCTGGCACGGACCCTGGCGATCTTTGGCAAACCCCTGGCAAAACAGGAACGCATCATCATCATTGGTGCCGGCAATGTCGGTCTGGGCGTGGCGCGCGACCTGGAAACGCAGCCTGACCGGGTGCGCGTCAAGGTTATCGAACGCGACCGCGCCCGGGCCGAAACCGCCGCCGACCTGCTGGAGCGCACCATCGTCCTGCATGGCGATGGCATGGACAGCGACCTGCTGACCGAGGCCGGGATCGGCAAGGCCGACGCGGTGCTGGCCGTCACCGATGACGACAAGGTCAATCTGCTCAGCGCCGTGCGGGCCAAGGCGATGGGGTGCAATGTCACGATCGCGCTGGTCAATGATCCGTCTCTGGTGCCGCTGATGGATCATCTGGGTATCGACGCGCATATCAATCCGCGCGCCACCACCGTCAGTTCCATCCTGCGGCATGTGCGGCACGGGCGGGTGCGGTCGATCTACACGATCGGCGACGGCGAGGCCGAGGTGATCGAAGCCCAGGTGCTGTCGACCTCACCGCTGGCCGGGCAACTGATCGGCGATATCGGCTTTCCCGAGGGCGCGCTTGTGGGCGCCGTGCGCAAGGGTGGCGAGTTTGTCAAACCGACCGGCAAGACCAAGCTGTCGGAGGGCGATCTGCTGGTGATCTTCGCGCTCAGCAAGGACGTGCCCGAGGTCGAGCGCCTGTTGCAGGTGGCGGTGGAGTTCTTCTGACATGCGCGCCCGGCTGGCCGAAATCCCCCTGCTGGTTGTGTTCGTCGGCGCGACCGGGGTCTTGATGCTTGTGCCCTCGGCCAAGGCCTTCATCGACCGGGATGCCGCCATTGGCCGCGCGTTCTTCTATTCTGCGCTGATCTGCATGGTCATCGCAGGGTTTCTGGCCATCGCACTGCTGGGTCAGAAGCGGGCGAAACGCACGGACAGCCTGTTTCCGCTTTTGACGGCCATCTACCTCCTGGTGCCGGCGGTGATGGCGCTTCCGCTGGTCGAAAGCCTGCCCCAGATGCGGTTCGTCGACGCGTGGTTTGAAATGATCTCCAGTTTCACCACCACCGGGGCCTCT
>CAJQNQ010000112.1 GCA_905479725.1 uncultured Paracoccaceae bacterium
CGGCCGATCCGCAGAAAATGAACGCCGGTGCGCTGGAAACCGCGAGCATCGGCCTCGGTCCGCTCGCTATCGGTGTTCTGCCGCTGTTGACCTTCGGCATCGCCGTCGCGGTGATTGCCGGCCTGCAATGGACCTTCTACCGGACCGCGCTGGGCCGCGCCTTTCGGGCCGTGTCCGACGATCAGGACACCGCCCAGCTGATGGGGTTGAACAAGGCGCATGTCTTCGGGCTGGCGATGGCGCTGGCGCTGGCGGTCACCGCGATTGCCGGGGTGCTGCTGGGTATCCGCACCAGTTTCGACCCGTCGATCGGCGGCGGGCGGCTGATCTTCGGCTTCGAGGCGGTGATCATCGGCGGGCTGGGCAATCTGTGGGGCACACTGGCGGGCGGCATCATTCTGGGCGTCGCGCAGACGCTCGGGGCGGCGGTCAACCCGGGCTGGCAGCTTCTGGCCGGGCATGTCGCCTTTCTCATTGTCCTGGCCGTGCGCCCGAACGGCCTGTTTCCGAGGATCAGCGGATGACCGGCACCAGCGTCACCAGAACCAGCCGGGCCGCGCGCGTCGCCGCCATTCTCGGGGCCGTCGTGGTCGTGATCCTGATCGCCGCGCCCTGGTGGGCGGGGCGGGCGGACATGCGGCTGATGGGCGAGATATTTCTCTACCTGTCGCTCGCCTGCCTGTGGAACCTGCTCGCCGGCTATGCCGGGCTGGTGTCGGTGGGCCAACAGGCCTATGTCGGCTTCGGCGGCTACATGCTCTTTGCGCTGACCATGTTCGCGGGTCTGCCGCCGGTTGCCGCCATCGCGATTGCCGGGGTTCTGGGGGCCTTGATTTCCGTTCCCGTCGCTGCGCTGATCTTCCGCCTGCGCGGCGCCTATTTCGCCATCGGCACCTGGGTCATCGCCGAAGTGTTCCGGCTTGCCTTCGCGCAGGCCTCGGCGCTGGGCGGTGGCTCGGGAACCTCGTTGCCGACCTCCATCGTCCGTTCGCTCGCCGACGGTCGCTCGGCGCGCGAAAGCCTGAGCTACTGGCTGGCGCTGGGCATGGGCCTGGCGGTGATCGCCGCCGTCTTCCTGCTTTTGCGTTCGCGCCGCGGCCTGGCGCTGACCGCGATCCGCGACAACGAGCTTGCCGCGGGATCGCTGGGTATCGACATCTGGCGCACCAAATTCGTCGTCTACGTCATCGTGTCGGCGCTGACGGCGATGGTGGGCGCGCTGATCTTCCTGCAAAAGCTGCGCATCTCGCCCGACGCCGCCTTCAGCGTCAACGACTGGACCGCCTTCGTGATCTTCATCGTGGTCATCGGCGGCATCGGCACGATCGAGGGGCCGATCATCGGCACGCTGATCTTCTTTGCCCTGCGCGAGACCTTGGCCGATCTGGGCACGATCTATCTGATGGTGCTGGGTTTCGTCGCCATCATCGTTATGCTGAAGGCGCCGAAGGGCGTCTGGGGCCTCATCCGCGACCGCTTTGACGTGCAGTTCTTCCCGCTGGGCTATCGTGTCTTGCGTGATCCGAAGAAAGGACCCTGACCATGGGACGACAAAAGACAGTCATCACCTGCGCCATTACCGGCGCGATCCACACGCCGACGATGTCCGACGCGCTGCCCTTCACCTATGACGACATCGCAGCGCAGGCCATCGCGGCCGCCGAGGCCGGCGCTTCGATCCTGCATCTTCATGCGCGCGACAACAAGACCGGCGCGCCGTCGGTCGATGTGCGGGATTTCGCGCCGTTCCTGCCGCGGATCAAGCAGGCGACCGACGCCGTGGTGAACATCTCGACCGGCGGCTCTCTGACCTTGTCGATCCAGGACCGGATCGCGCCGGCCAAGACCTTCAGCCCCGAGATGTGCTCGATGAACATGGGGTCGTTGAACTTCTCGTTCCATCCGCTGGCCAATCGCTATAGCGACGACGACTGGAAGTTCGACTGGGAAAAGGACTATGTCGCGGGGTCCGACGGCAACATCTTTCGCAACACTTTTCGCGACATCAAGGAAGCCGCCGAAACGCTGGCCCCACATGGCATCAAGTTCGAACATGAATGCTACGATGTCGGCCATCTGTACAATCTGAAATTCTGCATGGATATCGGGCTGTTCAAGGCGCCGATCTTCATCCAGTTCATCTTTGGCATCCTGGGCGGCATCGGGCCCGAGGTGGACAATCTGGTGTTTATGAAACGCACCGCCGACCGGCTCTTTGGCGACGACTATCGCTGGTCGGTGCTGGGCGCGGGCGGCGCGCAGATGCCGCTGGCCACCACGGCCAGCCAGATGGGCGGGAATGTGCGCGTAGGGCTGGAGGACAGCCTGTTCATCTCGCGCGGCAAGCTGGCCGAAAGCAATGCCCAGCAAGTCGCCAAGATCCGCCGCATTGTCGAGGATCTGGGCTGCGAGGTCGCGTCGCCGGACGAGGCCCGCGAGATCCTTGCGCTCAAGGGCGGCGACAAGGTCGGGTTTTAGGATCACGTCATCGGTCAACCGAGGGCTCCATCCCCGCGAGGGCCAACCGCTCGGTATAGCGAATGGACAAATATTGCCCCCCACGGTCGGAGTGATGAATGAGGCCGCCTTTGTGAACTGGGCGCAGATCATGCAGCGCTTGCTCCAAAGCCTTCAACACAAAATCTGTTTTGGGTGAACTCGAAACACGCCACGCAACGATCTTGTCCGCGAAGGTACTCGTGTTCATGCTCAAAAATCATCCGAACCGCGCGGGCGCGTACCTCGGTCGAAAACCTGTTTGCTCTGTTGCTTTTTTCCATTGGCTCCATCCACACTTACTTTGGAGCCTCCGGCAAACTGGGGGCGGTTCAGTCGAGCAGGCGGAGGTGGGGCGGGCTAGCGGGGAGTGAGGGCCGGTGAGAATTTGATCCGGCGGCACACAGAGAGTTTCGCGGTGAAAATATGGGCGCGCGCGCCGCAAGCGCGTTTAGCGGAATCCCGCCAGATTTTTCAGCTGCAGCAATTTCGACTTGTGCAAATCGGCGGGGCGATCTACGCAGCACCTGCGTAGTTGCGGTGTGACTGTTTTTACAGCGAAGGGTTGACTGTTTCAATGTCGTGGACCCGTCAGTGAAGTGCACCGCAGTAGACGTTTTTCCTGAGAAGCACCGTCGTTTGCGGTTGCGCTTAGGTGGAGACGCTGATATCGCTCACTCGTGAGCGAGGAGGGCGATTCGTCGTCCAATATCCGCTCTCGAACCTCGAACCTCGAACCTCGAGGCGCCTAACCGCGCGCCCGATGACGAGGTCGAGGCCGCGAACCCGGCGATCGCCCAGCGGTTGATCGCTGCCGTCGCCGTGGCCGGGTCGGTGCCGCATATCGTCTATGCCAATTCGACCCACGCGGTTAGCGACACCCCCTATGGCCGGTCGAAGCGGATCGCCGGCGAAATCCTGGCCACCGGGCCCGGGGGCTATACCGACCTCGTCCTGCCGCATATCTTCGGCGAGGGCGCGCGCCCGCATTACAACAATGTCACGGCGACCTTGATCGATCAGATCCTGGCCGGCGAGACGCCCAGCATCAACCCGGAGGGCCGAGTTCGGCTGTTGCACGCGGGCACGGCGGCGCAGGT
>CAJQNQ010000113.1 GCA_905479725.1 uncultured Paracoccaceae bacterium
GGCACCAGCGAGGACACCAGCACCCGGCGCGCCATCAGGGCGTTGACCACCGCTTCGGCCCGGCCCTGGCTGAGCCGGCGGTTGGTTTCGTCGCGTCCCTGGCTGTCGGTATGCCCGGCGATCTCGAACGGCAATTCGCCGCAGTTTCGCAGCACTTCGGCGATCGCGTCGATCACCGGCCGGGACTGTTCGTTGATCTCGATCGAGCCGGGATCGAAAGTGATCTTGGTTTCCGACACAATGGCGCGGATGCGCGCTTCGCAAGACTCCGGCGTCGGGGCCTGCGCGACCGGGTCCAACTGTTCGTCATAAGAGACATTCGCGGTGAATTCGGCGTCCGCACCCAGCCCCTGAACCAGGGCTTGCGCGACTTGCGTGGCGGCGTCGGGATTGCCTGAAACGCCGGTGACATCGATCCGGTCCTCAAGCAGCAACGCGGATCCGTGATGCAGTTCGGACAGGGCATCCAGCAGCGTCAGCGCGCGGACCGACCAGCCCTGTGGCAGTTGATCGTCGATCCGCGCCGCCATTTCGACAGCCTGGGATCCGAACCGGGCCTGGGCAAAGGCGCGCACGGCGTCGCGGATGCGCGTGTCGGGCAGGCGGCCGGAAATGGTCAGCGCACCCTCTGCGGTCAGGATCATGGACAGTTCCGGGCGGCCGTCATCAGCCGAACCGGCGTCAACCGGCGGATCCAGGCGGCGCGCCGTCAGGGAAAACGCCTGCGGCAACCGGGATTCAAGCCGCCCGACAGCACTGTCGAAGGACGCGGCGGGCACCGAATTCGGCGCGCTCAGCGAAACGTCGCCATCCGACAGCGACAGCGATCCCGCACCCAGCGATGCCAGGGCCTCGATCGACAGGGCAGCCGCCTGCCCCCAGCGCGGCGAGGGCGCACCCAGCGCCAGGTTGCAGGTGAAACGCGCGGTCATACCGGCATCGCGCAAGGCGGCACGAATGCGGGCCTGCGCTTGCTCGGTATCGGCCGAACACGCCCCCAGCCGCAGCACCCCGTTCTCGAAATCCGCGCGCAACATGAAGGGCGCGGCGACCGGACGCGGGGCTGTCAATTGCAGGGACAGGACCTGATTGGTCGGCGCAATCGCGCGCAGGCGCGTTTCCAGCGCCGCCCCCGCCTCCGGGCTCTCCACCAGCGCCTCGGCCTCGATCCGGCCTGCCGTGAGGGAAATCCTGCCCACGTCGAACATCGCTATGGCCCGCACCGCGAAATCGACCGCGCCAACCCAGCCACCGGGCACGGCGTGTTCCGCCAATTGCAGCATGTCGGCGATTTCCGCGTCGGGCAAAACGCCCTGGATGCGGTCCAGTATCGGCCCGCCATCGTCGGTTCGCGGCACAAGTCCTATCACCGACACGTCATTTCTGTCGCGCATCAGTTCGATACGGAACACCGGGGCGACCAGCGATGTGCTGACCGGCACGATGAGTTCTTCCGAAACGCGCGAACTGTCGATGACCCCGCCGGCGACCTGCAACGCGCGGATACGCGCGGATTCGGTCGGGGCCGTGCCGGCGAGCCTGGCGCGCAATCCGTCCGGTGTCACGGACACCCAGGTCAGGCCTTCGGCGTCAAACGCTTCGGTCAGGGCGGCAACGGTGCGCTTTTCGATCATCGAGGCCAGCAATGTCGCCGTGCCGAGAGCCAGCAAGACCGCCAGAACGAAGGCAGCGACCGAGAGCAGGAGGGGATTTCTTGTCATTCGGGATTCCGGGCGACGCATTTGCGACCCTGACCTAGCCGGATGCGCAGGGCGATGCAATCACACCAACAGAGCGACGGCGAAAATCAGCACAAGGATCAACCCGGCATCGCGGTTCGAGCGAAACAGCGCCAGGCAGACATCAGGGTCGTTGATGTTCAACCGCCCCAATTGCCAGTTCAGATGGGCGCCAAACGCCCAGGCGCCCAGCAGCGTCAGGGACAGCGTCAGGGGGTCCGCCAGCGGCGCCAGCGCGTAGATGATCGCCAGCGACATCAGCAAGACGCTGGCCACCAGAAAACCGCGCAGCCAGTTTTCCGTGTTGTCGCCAAACAGGCGCGCGGTGGATTTGACGCCGATCAGCGCGTCGTCCTCGCGGTCCTGATGGGCATAGATCGTGTCATAGAACAACGTCCAGCAGATGCCGGCGACATACAGAAGGATCGCCGGCATCCCCAGGCTGCCGGTCTGCGCGGTCCAGGCCAGCAACGCGCCCCAATTGAACGCGAGCCCCAGAAAGACCTGCGGCCACCAGGTGAAGCGCTTGGCAAAGGGATAGATGGCGACGGGCAGCAACGACAGGACACCCAGAACGATGGCCGCGCCGTTGAAGGTCAGCAGCAGCAGGAAAGACGCGGCGAGCTGGATGGACATCCAGATCAGCGCCTCGCGCACCGTGACCTGCCCCGAGGCCAGCGGCCGGTTGCGGGTTCGCTCCACCTTGGGGTCGATATCGCGGTCCGAAATGTCGTTCCAGGTGCATCCCGCGCCGCGCATCAGAAAGGCCCCCGCCGCGGTGGCGATCATGATCCACAGCGTGGTCAGGCCGCGCAGTTCGGGAAAGGCCAGCGCGCCCAGAAGCACACCCCACCAGCAGGGCAGCAGCAGCAGCCAGGTGCCGATCGGCCGGTCGGCGCGTGACAGGCGCAGATAGGGACGCAAATCCTCGGGCGCCCGGGTATCGACCCAACTGCCGCTCACCCGGTCGGCGATGGCTTCGGATTGCGCAAACTCGGCATCAGGGGCCGCGGCGGGCGACGAGCCTGGCTGGGCTGCGAACGGGGATTCTGGCGGCGTCGCCGGCTGTGCGTCCGGTTCCGACCCCAGGGCATTGGGCGCGGCGCCTGACGCCTTGTCAGCCCCGCCGCCGGCACCGTCTTCGGCACCGTCTTCGGCCTCTGGTCTTTGCCCTGTCCCGGTCATAAAGTCGCTTCCATGCCAATGATCCCACCCCAGAACCCTGACCGTCCGAAGGTGCGTCTCTATCTAGAGCAACCCTTGGCCCAAGGGCAACCGGTTGAACTGTCGCAAGAGCATGCCCATTACCTGGGCACCGTGCTGCGCCTGAAAACCGGGCAGGACATTGCCGTTTTCAACGGCACGCAGGGCGAATGGCGGGCCCGGATCGTCGATCTGGGCAAGAAGCGCGCCACGCTGGCGGTCATCGACCAGACCTTGCCGCAGCGCGATCCGCCGGACCTGTGGCTGCTGTTCGCTCCGATCAAGAAGGCCCGCACCGACTTCATCGTCGAAAAGGCTGTTGAACTGGGTGTCAGGCGCCTTCAGCCGGTCCAGACGCAGTTCACCAATTCCGAACGCATCCGGCGCGACCGGCTTCAGGCCCACGCGGTCGAGGCCGCCGAACAATGCGGCGGCACCTTCCTGCCACAGGTGGCCGAACTGTCCCTGTTGGGCCGCCTGCTGGACGCCTGGCCCGGGGATCGCACCCTGTGGTGGGCCGACGAGGGGCTGGCCGCGCAGGCGCAGCCCCTCGCCTTGGATGAGCCCCGGCCCGGCACCGCGAAATCCGCCATCCTGATCGGTCCCGAGGGCGGATTCTCGGCCCAGGAGCGCGCGCGTTTGGCCGCATTGCCCTTTGTGCGCGCGATGCGGCTGGGGCCACGCATCCTGCGCGCTGACACCGCGGCAGTAACGGCGCTCACGCTGTGGCAGTCCCGCTTTGGGGATTGGCGGGATTGAACCGTGGCGGCCAGCGCAAATCCCCTGCCCTTGCGGACAAAAGCCGGTGAAGGGCGCGCGATGGCCAGGAAAATCCGACCGCCGCGACTGGACGGTGCCGGTATTCAGGGGCAGAGTAACGGGCCATGGCTGAACTGATCCGCCCCCAGGCCCGCAAGGCCCTGAACCGCTGGCGCGGCACGCTGATCGCGTGTGGCGTCATGGTGCTGGGCGTATACTGGTCACTGACCGCCTTCGGTGCGCTGAAATGGCTGGGCTGGGTTCTGATCGTGATCGGCGCGTCACTGCTGTGGACGGCCTTGCAGCGGGCACGGTTTCGCGCCGAGGGCGAAGGGCCGGGCGTCGTGCAGGTGGTCGAGGGAGAGATCCGCTATTTCGGACCGCGCGGAGGCGGTTTCGCGGCGCTCGATACGATCGCCGCGCTCAGCCTGGGGGCCGGGGGCGATTCCTGGCTGATCGAATCACTGGGCGGCGAGGTGCTTGTCATCCCGCGCGCGGCCGCCGGCGCCGAGGAGTTGTTCGACCTGTTCGCCAGCTTGCCCGGCCTGAACATGACAACCCTTCTGCGCATCCTCGCTCAGGACTCGGTGCCGCGCGCGCAGACCATCTGGCGGCGAAATCTGGCCGCCCTCTTGACTTGAACGGCCGGGCGCGACAGGTCTGGGCGACGTGACCATCAGATCAGCCCGGAGCCCTTGACATGTCCATTCCCCAGTCCGGCGGCGGGCCTATCGAACATCAGGGCCAATTGGCCGAATACCTGGCCGAGGGCTGCAAACCCGCCGATGACTGGCGCATCGGAACCGAGCACGAGAAATTCGGCTACTGCAAGGACACGCTGCTGCCCCTGCCCTATGACGGCAAGCGGTCCATCCTGGCGGTTCTGGAGGGCCTGCGCGACCGCTTCGGCTGGCAACCGGTGCTGGAGGGCGACAAGCTGATCGGGCTGACGCAGAACGGGGCCAATATCAGCCTGGAGCCGGGCGGGCAGCTGGAATTGTCGGGCGCCCCGCTGGAAACCATTCATCAGACCTGCGACGAGGTGAACGAGCACCTGCGCGACGTGAAATCCATCGCCGACGAGGTCGGCGTCGGGTTCATCGGGCTGGGCGCCGCGCCGATCTGGACGCATGAGCAGATGCCCCTGATGCCCAAGGGGCGCTACGCGCTGATGGATGACTACATGCAGCGGGTCGGCACCCATGGCCGCCAGATGATGCGCCGCACCTGCACCGTGCAGGTGAACCTGGATTTCGGGTCCGAACCCGACATGGTGAAAAAGCTGCGCGTGGCGCTGGCGCTGCAACCGGTGGCGACCGCACTCTTCGCCAATTCGCCGTTTTTCGAAGGCAAGCCGAATGGTCACAAGTCCTGGCGCTCGCGCATCTGGCGCGATCTGGACCCCGACCGCACCGGCACCCTGCCCTTCGTGTTCGAGGACGGCTTCGGGTTCGAACGCTATGTCGATTACGCGCTGGATGTGCCGATGTATTTCGTCTACCGCGACGGCAAATACATCAACGCGCTGGGCCAGTCGTTCCGCGACTTCCTGAAGGGCGCATTGCCGGCCCTGCCCGGTGAAAAGCCGACCCTGAGCGATTGGGCCGACCATCTGACCACGATCTTCCCCGAGGCACGGCTGAAGAAATTTATCGAAATGCGCGGCGCCGATGGTGGCCAGTGGCGCCGGCTGTGTGCCCTGCCAGGGATGTGGGTCGGCCTGATGTATGACCAGTCGGCGCTGGACGCGGCCTGGGATCTGGCCAAGGGCTGGGACCGGGAAACCCGCGAGCAGATGCGCATCGATGCCAGCGTGCATGGCCTGCACGCGGAAACCAACGGCATCAAGATGCTGGATCTGGCACGGCAGGTGGTGGCTATCGCCGAGGCGGGGCTGAAGGCCCGCGCGCGCCCCGGATCGGGCGGTCTGGTGCCGGACGAGACGCATTTCCTGAACGCCCTGCGCGACAGCGTGGACAGCGGCCAGACCCCGGCCGATGAGCTTCTGGCCCGCTATCATGGCGACTGGAGCGGCGATCTGAGCCGGATCTACGCCGAATACGCGTATTGATGGCCTGACGCTCGCTTGTCAGGACGAGGCTTTGTTGGCACCCTGAAGGCGGCATTGGCGTGCCTCTTCAAACCCAACGGAGTTAGCTCATGCGCGATATGTTCATCAATCTACTTGAAAAGCTGATCAACGTGATTGTCGTGATCGGCGCCATCGGCATCGTTGTCGCGGCGGCGGCGATGCTGTTCATCCCCAACCCGCAAATGGGCCCGGCAGGCGGGGTCCTTGGGGCGCTCATGGTTCTGGTGTTTGGCGGGATCTATCTGATCCTTGTCGCCGGTTTCATGTATCTGGGGCTGGGCATCTACCAGAACACCAAGCGCACCGCCGATTTGCTGGAACGCCGCTGAACCGGCCTGATCGGCGCTGAACCCTGAATCCGGCTGCGGTTGGTCGCGGCCGGAAACGACAAAGGGCGCCCAACCGGGGCGCCCCTTGGCGTTTGCGTTTCGTCGTGATTCAGCCGGCCTTGGCGCGGAATTCCCGCAGCAGGAATTCGGGCACATGATCGCCCATGCCGACGATTGGCTCATCGCGGTTGCGGTCACGCCGCCCCCGGCCCTTGCGATCATCGTTGCGCTTGTCGTCGCGCTGATCGGCCTGGCGCTCGGGATGGCGATCCGGCCGGCGCTCGGGTTGGCGACGCGAACGCCCCTCGGCCCGCGGCTCAGGCTGGGCCTCTGGTGACGAGGCCTCTGGTGAAGATGCCTTTGGTGACAGGGCCTCTCGTGACGGGGCCTCTCGTGACGGGGCCTCGACCGTATCGGCAACTGCCGCCGGCACGGCGTCTGCAACGGGGGCTTTCGCTTCGGCATCCGCCTTGCGCGACCGGCGGCGTGGCTTCGGAGCCTCGTCCTCATCGGCCTGGCGGCCTTCGCGTTTGCGGGTGGGCTTGCCCTCGTCCTCGAATCCTTCGGGCACTTGCGCGCGCGGGATATCCCTTTGCAGCAGGGCTTCGATGGCGGTGACATACTTGTCATCAGACGGGGTGGCGATGGTGAAGGCCTTGCCCAGACGCCCGGCACGGCCCGTGCGGCCAATGCGGTGCACGTAATCCTCGGAATGGCTGGGCACGTCGAAATTGAACACATGGCTGACCGCCGGAATGTCCAGCCCGCGCGCCGCCACGTCCGACGCGATCAAGAACCGGACCGAGCCATCACGAAACCCGTCCAGCGTGCGGGTGCGCACCGACTGGTCCAGGTCACCGTGAATCGGCGAGGCGTTGAAACCGTGCTTCTTCAACGACTTGGCCAGGACATCGACATCGATCTTGCGGTTGCAGAAGATGAT
>CAJQNQ010000114.1 GCA_905479725.1 uncultured Paracoccaceae bacterium
CGCAATGGCGGCTGGCTGTCGGGCGGGTTTGCCTGGAACCATGACAGCTATGCCCGCGACAGCGGTGCCGAAGCCGTGCGGCGCATGGTGCGGGCGATGACGGGCACTGTTGATGAGGTGATCGGCGTCGCCGAATCGCAGGGCATCGACGCCGATATCCACCGCTGCGACGAGTTGGTCGTGGCCACCAACCCGGCCCAGCACCGACGCCTTCTGGCTGAGGTCGAAACGCGGGCGCGCTGGGGCGAGGACGGGCGCGTCCATGCCATCGATGCGGCACAGACCCGCCAGCGCATTGCCATTCCCGGCACGTTGGGTGCCATGGTCGTGCAGAACGCGGCCCGCATCCAGCCCGCCAAACTGGTGCGCGGCCTGGCCGACATGGTCGAGCGGCAGGGCGCTGCGATGTTTGAGGACAGCCCTGTGACAGGGATCAGGCCGGGGCGGGTGACGACGCCGGGCGGAACCGTCACCGCGCCGATCATCCTGCGCTGCACCGAAGGCTTCACCGCCACCCTGCCCGGCCATCGGCGCGACTGGCTGCCGCTGAATTCCGCGCAGATCGTTACCCAACCGCTGGCGCCGGAAATCTGGGCCCGGATCGGTTGGGACGGAGGCGAGATCGTCGGCGATTTCGACCACAGCTATTGCTATTGCCAACGCACGCGCGACGGGCGGATCGCCGTGGGTGCGCGCGGTGTGCCGTATCGCTTCGGCTCGCGGCTGGACCAGGACGGACGGCCGGACCGCGAGACCGTCCGCCGCCTGGCCACGATCCTGCACCGCCATTTCCCCGCCGCGCGGGCCGCGCGGATCGACCATGCCTGGTGTGGCGTGCTGGGCGTTCCGCGCGATTGGTGCGCCACGGTCGGTCTGGACCGCGCGACCGGCATCGGCTGGGCGGGCGGCTATGTCGGTGTGGGCGTGTCGACCAGCAACCTGGCCGGGCGCACGCTGGCCGATCTGGCGTTGGACCGAACCACCGATCTGACAACCCTGCCCTGGGTCAACCGCAAACCCCGGAAATGGGAGCCCGAACCCCTGCGCTGGCTGGGCCTGCGCGGCATGTATCGGATGTATGGCGCCGCCGACCGCACTGAGGCGGCCGGTGGCGCGCCGTCAAGGCTGGCGGGGCTGGCCAACCGGCTGACCGGGCGTGGCTGACCGTGGGCCAGGCGCCGTACCGACTGCACCGATCCCGTCCAGCACCAGCGTCGTGGCCAGTTCCGCATAGTCCGCGCGTGAGACCGGTCCACCATCCTTGAACCACATGTAGACCCAGTTCATCATGCCGAAAACGGACATCGTCACCGGCATGACCAGAGCCGCGTCCAGTTCCGGCCGCACCAGCCTGATCACCCGCGAGAAATGCCGCACGATCTGCCGCTCGATCGCGTGGATCTGGCTGCGCTGATCGTCGGGCAATGTCGGTGTGCCGTTCAACTGAACCTTGTGGTAATTGTCGGCGTCGCGGTAGTTTTCGATCACCGCCCCCACCAGCGCCCGCAGGCGGGCACGCGGCGCCAGCGCCGGATCATCGGTGGCGGCAACCGTGCTTTCGAGTTCCGAAAGATGGGTGCGGATGATGTCGAAAATCAGCGCGTCCTTGCCCGGGTAGTAGTGATAGAGCAGCGCCTTCGAGACCCCCGCCTGCGCCGCGATCTGCGCCATCGAGGCCTTGTCCATCCCCTGCTCGGCCAGCACCTGCGCCGCGCTTGACAGAATGGCGCGTTGCTTGTCCTCGAAATCGGCGGCGCGGGGGCGGGCCATGGGCATCTCCTTTCAGCGGGGCTGGGGGCCTTGCCCCCTCTGGCCTGCGGCCATTCACCCCCAGAGTATTTTTGGAAAGATGAAAACGCTCAGGATTTTGGGCGATTGTCGACGACGCGCCTGGCCTTGCCTTCGGATCGCGGGGCGCCGCCGGGGGAATGCACGGTGATCCGCGTGGACACGCCGACAACGGACTTGATGTGATGCGCCAGTTCCCTGGCCGAGGCCCTGCGGGCCTCTTCGCCCGCCGCAGCATTGGTGGCCTCGCAATGCACGATCATCTGGTCCATGCGCCCGTCGCGGGTCAGTTCAACCTGGAAATGCGGCGCGAGACCGGCGCATTTCAGGATCTGTTCCTCGATCTGCGTGGGGAACACGTTGACGCCGCGCAGGATCATCATGTCATCCGAGCGCCCGGTGATCTTCTCCATCCGGCGCATCGAACGCGCGGTGCCCGGCAACAGGCGGGTCAGGTCCCGGGTGCGGTAGCGGATGATCGGCAGGCCTTCCTTGGTCAGCGTGGTGAACACCAGTTCGCCCATCTCGCCATCGGCGACGGGATCGCCGGTTTCGGGGTTGATGATCTCCGGATAGAAATGATCCTCCCAGATGTGCAGCCCGTCCTTGGTTTCCACGCATTCATTGGCGACGCCGGGCCCCATGACCTCGGACAGGCCATAGATATCGACGGCATGCATGTCGAACGCCTCCTCGATCTCACCGCGCATGGCATTGGTCCAGGGCTCGGCGCCAAAGATCCCCGCGGCCAGCGAACTGTCGCGCGGATCGATCCCCTGGCGATGGAATTCATCGAGGATCGACAGCATGTAGGACGGCGTCACCATGATCACCCGCGGCTTGAAATCGGTGATGAGAGTCACCTGCCGTTCGGTCATCCCGCCCGAGACCGGCACCACCGTGCAGCCCAGCTTCTCGGCCGCGTAATGCGCGCCGAGCCCGCCGGTGAACAACCCGTAGCCATAGGCCACGTGCACGATATCCCCGGCGCGTCCACCGGACGCGCGGATTGAGCGCGCGCCCATGTCCGCCCACATCTCGATATCGTTTCGGGTATAGCCCACCACCGTCGGCTTGCCCGTGGTTCCCGAGGACGCATGGATCCGCATGATCTGCTCGCGCGGGACAGCGAACATGCCGAAGGGGTAATTGTCGCGCAGATCGGTTTTCACGGTGAACGGGAACTTCGCCAGATCCGCAAGGGTTTTCAGATCATCCGGGTGCACGCCGTGATCGTCGAACTTCTTGCGGTAAAACGGAGAATTCGCATACGCGTGGTTCAGCGACCATTTCAGGCGCTCAAGTTGCAGCGCAGATATCTCGTCGCGCGAGGCGGTTTCAATGGGCTCCAGATCGCCGGGGCGGGGGGACAGATCTTCCATGGATTACTCCAGTTCTCCGGGCACATGCGTGCCTTTGACGGTGCGGGAATGTCCGCGAAATTCGGCGATCAGATCGCCGTTCTGATTGGTGACATGCACGTCGTAGAGGCCGCCGCGCCCCTGCTTCCA
>CAJQNQ010000115.1 GCA_905479725.1 uncultured Paracoccaceae bacterium
GAAGATCCGCACTGGCAAGACCTGGCCCAAGCCCGCCGGCGCGAGCAATCTGCGCACCTTCCGTATCTACCGCTGGTCGCCCGATGACGGTGAAAACCCCCGGGTGGACACCTATTTCGTCGATCTGGACAGGTGCGGGCCGATGATTCTGGACGCGCTCATCAAGATCAAGAACGAGATCGACCCGACACTGACCTTCCGCCGGTCCTGCCGCGAGGGGATCTGCGGCTCCTGTGCCATGAATATTGACGGGCGCAACACGCTGGCCTGCATTTTTGGCATGGATGAGGTGAAGGGCGATGTCAAAATCTATCCCTTGCCGCACATGCCGGTGGTCAAGGACCTGATCCCGGATCTGACGCATTTCTACGCCCAGCACGAGTCGATCATGCCGTGGCTGGAGACGAAAACGAATACGCCGGCCAAGGAATGGCGCCAGTCGATCGATGACCGCGAAAAACTGGATGGGCTGTATGAATGTGTGATGTGCGCCTGCTGTTCGACATCCTGCCCCAGCTACTGGTGGAATGGCGACCGGTATCTGGGCCCGGCCGCCCTGCTGCATGCCTACCGCTGGATCATCGACTCACGCGACGAGGCGACGGGCGAAAGGCTGTCCGAACTGCACGATCCGTTCAAGCTCTATCGCTGCCATACGATCATGAACTGCACCTCGACCTGCCCGAAGGGATTGAACCCCGCCAAGGCGATTGCCGAAATCAAGAAGATGATGGTCGAACGGGTCGTCTGACCGGATCTTGAAAATCCCTGCAAAGGCCGCCGCACGCTGCTGCGGCCTTTCTTCTGCCCGGCTTTCTCACGCTCAGAACCTGCGCCTGCCGAACTGTGAGCGCGCGTGGTCATGGCGTCGGCGGATCGCAAGATACAGCAATTCAAATCTGGCGACAGAAACTCGCCGCACCGCGCTGGGCACCGCGTCATTGGGGCAACGCCCTGGAAAACCGCCTCAGGTCAACGCCCCAGCAGCCGATTCAGCGATGCCTGACCATTTTGCAGAAGGCTGAGGGCCGAGCTTTGCGTGCTGGTAGCCTGGATTTGTTCGACCTGTTCCGACAGCAGGAATCGCTGATTCAGGGAATCGAGGACGCCGGGGTCGGCGAACTGGCTGATGGTATCCTGGCCCGTCAGGCGCTCCGTCCTGTCGCGCAGGATCTGAACCTGCTTGTCAACATCCAGCACGCCAAAGCTGCCGGGAAGCAAGAACGCGGTCTCGAACACGGCACGCAGATTGGGTGTGCCCAGCACCGTATACCATTTTGTCGCCTCCGTGCTGGGTTGCCCGGCAAGTTCGGTCAGATCGCGTTCCAGGGCCAGCGCCATGCGCATGGATTCGTTCTGGCTGCCCACCGCTTCTTCAAATGACCTGTCCTGAAATCGCTTTATCAGAGACTCGGCGAAATCAGGGCTCTGGCTGCGTGGGACCGGCCCGTCGGCAAACCCAAAAGCCTGCGCCAACTTGAAATACCGCTTGTCGGTCAGGCGATCGACCATGCTGCCTTGCTCGGTTGTCGAACTTTCCAGAACTTTTTCGATGAAGGCCCGGTTGGGGAGATCATCTGCAAGTCCGAACGCGGTCAGGGCGACACGCAGTAAACGACGGTCCGAAACCAGATCCGTGGCTGAGGTCACGGCACCGATGTTGGCGCGGGTATAGGCCTCATCGCGCTGCGCTACCGGAGAATTGGCGTGGGCCGCAGATTGCGCCGGCAATGTGCGCTGCAAGAAGCGCCAGCCCACATAGCCGTCGACGGGGATAATCGGCTGATAACTCATCGCCCAGTCGCGGCCATGAGGCGCGCCTCTCGTGGAAGAAGTGCCCGAAGATGGCGCATGGCGGGATAGAACTCGCCATCGACAACCGCTTGTGACGCCCGCGTCAACAGGCTTCGGCTGTCGTGGTCGGTCAGCACCTGGCTGAGCTGTTCGATCCCGCGCATCAATTGCGGTTCAGCGTCCCCGACCTCAACATCACCAGACAGGACGAGCTGCGCAATATAGCAGACGCGACTGACGGGCGTTCGGGCCTGTTCGGGGTGGATCGCATCGCGCAGGCGCAGGATATTGGCGTTGGGTGTGACAATGCAGAACCGGCTGCGGCGCTCACCGTTTTCTATGACGGCGCCGTTGATAAGGACCCGTTCATGTGGCGCCAGCTTCAGGATCAGCCCGGTCATGACAGCGCCTGCTGTCCACGCAAACCACGCATCACAGAGGTGTTTATGTCGACCAGCGGATCAGCCAGCGCGGTTCCGGACAAGACCTGTGAAGTATGCCGAATGGTGAATTCTGCCAGGTAAAACAGCCGGCTGCGCAGATCCTGCGGAAATGCGTTGCCAGAGCTGGCCAGATCGGCTGCGAAGGCCGTCCAGAGCTGACGGTTGTCGTTAAGGGCGGAAATCAGCTCGGCACTGGTGCGGCCTTTCTGGTGTGGAAGTTGGGCCTGAATTCGGCCTGTTATCCGTGCGATGATTTCGTATTCGATATCTCGCGGAGTTTTCAGGGTCCGGGTATTCAGTCCGTAGGTCGATTGGGCGTGGGCTGCAACGCTCATGGCAGGGCCTCATGGTGCGAAGTCATGGGACAGGCGGAGGGCCGGGGCCCAGTGGGCCCCGGCTCCGGCCTTAGCGGAACAGGGACAGGATGTTCTGCGGCGACTGGTTGGCGATGGACAGCGCCTGAATGCCAAGCTGCTGCTGGACCTGCAAAGCCTGAAGCCTTGCCGAAGTCTCTTCCATATTGGCGTCCACCAGCGCCCCGACCCCGGATTTCAGCGAATCCATCAGATTGCTGACATACTCGCTCTGAATGTCGATCCGTCCTTGAACAGAGCCAAAATCGGCAGCGGCGCGCACGGCGGTTTGCGTCAGGCCCTCGATCGCAGACAGTGCGGCCGCGGCGCCGTTATCCGTTCTTACGTCGACACTGGACAGGATATCCAGCCCGCCAGCCGCCGTGCCGGCCGTGGTCAGCGTTGCGGTGGTGGTGATGCTGGCGGTGGTGTTGTTGGTGATATCCACGCCGCTGCCATTCAAGGTGGCGCTGATGTTGACACCTGCAGCCTTGGCTTCAAAATTGAGGCGATCCGTGAGGCCGCGTGCGATGTCGGTCACCGTGTCGCCGTCACGGGCGATGTAGCGCACCGCATTGGTGATGCCTGTCAGGCCGCCGATCGCGTAAGCATCACCCGCCAACACCTGGTTCCCGCCACGTGCGGCGGTGGTGGTATCGCCAACGACGGTCATCGTGGACGTGGCGCCCGCTGTGACCGCTCCGGCCCCAGTGAAGGCCGTCGCCGCCAGGTCGGTTCCCGCGCCGACGGTCCCGGCCTGCGTCCCCAGATCAGCCTTGCTTGCCGAGATGTTCGACGCGGTGATGTTGCCATTGCCGTCCCGGTCAAGCGACGCCAGGATGCCGACCGTTCCAGACCCCAGGACACCGGCGCCCGCCCCGGTATTCCCGACGATCTGCGCCACAGTTGCGCCGCCTTCACGGTTTGACAGCAGGCTCAGGCCATTGAATTGTGCCGCGCCGACGATCGAGGAAATCTGATCGCGTAGTGCCGACAGGTCGGTCTGAATCTTGTCCCGGTCGACATTCGATTCCTGAGCGGAAACGATCTTGCCTTTGATTTCGGTCAGAAGGTCGGTGATCTGTTCCGAGGCCGATCGCGCGACAGCGATCGTTGACGAGCCCAGCGCCAGGCTGCTCGAAATGCCTTTGAAGCCGCTGATGTCGGATTCCATGGTTTTCGAGATCGCCCAGACGGCGGAGTTTTCACGCGCCGAGGATACCGTCTTACCCGTCGAAATCTCGTTTTGAGTTTTCGCCATGTCGGTATTGATCGAGCGCAAAGTTGCCAAGGCAACCATTGCGCCGTTGTTGGTCAGAATCGAGGACATTGGTATTTCCCTAGTTATGGGGCGTATTTACGCCGGTTGAGCGCCGCGGTATCGCGGCAACAACGCCCTTTCTGGACCTGCGGCTTTCCGGATTTTCGGCTGCCGCGCCACCCCATCTGGTGCCTGACCAACCTCGCGGCGAATCGCTAAGATGGACTTAATCGCAACCGCGACTGCATATTGCATTTCCCTCAAATTCGACCCAAAAACACGAGTATCGCATGGATCAGGCGGCGCGGAAAACAGACCGCATGTTCCCACAGCGCACTCAGGCCCGGCGTTCGAAGCTGCGGCCCGGCGGGTTGACCTTCTGACGGCGGCCATCGCGATGGTAGGTCTGATCGTCGGCATCAACGCTCAAACGACGGACAAGCGCCTGCGCATCGGTCAATCCGCGCAACGCCGCTTCGAACAGACGCGCATTGCGCCGGGCCTGATCGCGCAGCTGCCGGACCGCCCGGGCCAGCGCCGGACCGGCCGGATCCGCGCTTTCAAGCCGCTCCAGCAGCGCGGCCTTGCGCGGCGCAAGCTTCATCAGTGCGGGCATGTCAGCGGCATTCAGCGCGCGCTGTTCGCGTTGCAGTATCTGCTGCATGCGCCGCAGATCAGGCAAGGCCGGGCGGCTCATGTCCGCACCCCCGCCTGGCGGGCGATCAGCGCCGCCTCGATCTGGTCGGCCAGCCCCAGACCGCCGCGCGCGACCATCGCGCGCGCCTGCGTATCGGCCAGAAAAGAGGTGAACTGCTCTTCTCCGGCGCCGCCGCCAAACGATTCGGCAGGCTTGAACACGCCCGCGCTTTTCAGCATCTCCGCCAGAAAGACCGATTCCAGCGCCTCGGCGCTTTGCCGGATCGGACTGGGCTGACCGGATTGAGCCGATTGACCGCCTTGCACGGAAAGAATCACATTCATGGTCGCTCCTTTTGTTCTGCGTCCAGTTTTCTCGATCCCGGTAAAGAAGCAGTAACCAACGGCTGCTAGACCGGAGAAACCCGATCAAGAGGAGATGGTGATGCTGCCAGCACTGCGCCCGGATCTGTCCGCGCCTGCAGAAGTCCACGCCGCGCCGACGCCACTTGCGTCCGGCGGGGCGGGGTTTCGCGCGGTGATGGACGCCTTCACGGGCGCAGCGCCGCATGGGGACGTTGCGGATCTTCTCACCGATGAAGACGCCGGCACACCGCAGGAAGGCGCGGTTCAAGCCGCCACGAACACCATCGAGCGGTCGGGCGCGGCCGATCGGGTGGACGGTGCCGGCATGATTTCGGACGTGGCCGTGACGCCTGCCGAGGATACGGATACCGCGCAGCCGCTGATCCAGAGCAGAACGGAAATCGGTGACCCCAGCGTCGTGGAACCGGCGTCGGCAGAACAGAACACATTCGAACCGGGCGCGCCCGTCGGACCGGCCCGGCTGGACGACAAGCCTCGGCAGGACGCCTTGGTTGCGGGCGACACAGATCCACGCGCGGCGCTGCTGGGGACCGGTGCCTCGGCCCCTGGTCCGCAAGCGACTGACGCGCTGCCGCCAGACCATCGCGAGCAGACCAACACGGAGCCCGGCGCGCGGCAGGCCGAGCCGGCGGCGCAAACTCAGCCCCTGACAGCGCCCCCCATGTCGGCGCCCCCCCTGTCGGCGCCCCCCCTGTCGGCGCCACTGCAGGCCCTGGCCCGCTTGCCGGTTTCAGGTGCGGCTGACGGAGCGGTTGCGGCATCTGGGGCGCTGGGGGCCGGGACGGCTTCACCCGCTGGAGCCGCCCTCGCTTACCCCACGCCCGAACGCAGCGCCCAGGGCACGGCGAACAACGCGGGGCCGCCCGTCGCTATGCCCAACAGCCCGGTGGTCGCTCAGGGCGCGCGCCCTGCAATCGGTGACGCCGTGACCGTGCCGCGCGCGGCGGAGATCAAGCGCCCGGCAGGCTCTGAGGCGCTGTTGCAAGGCCGTCTGAACCTTGCCAATCCGCCAGCCGCCTTCAGCGTGCCCACCGTCCCGGCAACCATAGCCACGCAACCAACTCAGCCCCTGCCGGGAATGCCGGGCACGGTCCAGACAGCCGGCAACGGGCAATCCTTTGCGCTTTCGGATGCGCAATCTGCACGCCCCGGCCTGCCGGCTTCAGGCCCGTGGGCCCAGCCTGGCGCCACATCAACGACCACACGCCCGGCCGCACAGGCCATGGCAACGGGACTGGAAACCGCCGTCACGCCACCTGTCGGCAAGGGATCAATACCCCCGGCTGCGGGGATACCTGCCACACCGCCCATCGATCTGTCGCGGAATGCCCAGGCTGGGCCACAGGATGACACCGCCGCCTGGCCCCGAGAGGTGGCACTGCCGGCAATCGTCCCGAGCCCGTTGACATCCCTGCCCGGCACCGAGTCAGTGCAGCGATCCGACCTTGGCATCCTGTCCGTCTCGGCGCCGTCGGGGGCCGATGCCGCGCGCCCCGCCCCCTTTTTGACGACTGCGGGCCCACCCCCTGGCTTCGAGACCGCGCAAGCCATCAGCCGACAGATCCTGGACCGGTTGCCCCCTGCCGGCGGGCCGCGGTTTGAAATCGCGCTCGCCCCGGCCGAGCTGGGCAACGTGACCCTGCGCCTTATCGGCACGGATGCGGGCAGCCTGCTGGTCGTTCAGGCCGATCGCCCCGAAACCGTCGACCTCATGCGTCGCCACATTGGCATGTTGGAAGCCGAACTCAGATCGCTTGGTCATGACGCGCTGACCGTGCGGTTTGGCGGGCACGGATCGGGCAGCACGGGCTGGGGGCCGGGCACCGGAACTCAGGGTCAGGCTTGGGGCGCACCGCCAGACCGGCAGCAAGCGCCTGATTCCGGCCCGGGTCTGCCGGGCAGCGCGAACGACAGCTCGGCTGGCACCGCGTTACCGCCACCTTCCCGGATCCGCTCCGATCAGCTGGACCTTCGGCTATGACAAGGAACTGACATGGACATTTCATCCTCTTTCGGCACGGCCAGCGCCACCAGCGCCGCTGGCGCCAACACGCCGCAGCAATCTGACTATCAGACCTTTCTGAACATGTTGACCGTTCAGATGCGCAACCAGGATCCGCTGAACCCGGCAAGCGCCACGGATTTCGCGGTGCAACTGGCGACATTCTCGGGCGTCGAGCAGCAAAGCTACACCAATCAGCTGCTGTCCTCGCTTCTCAGCCAGTCCGGCCTGTCCGATCTGGGAAGCTGGGTCGGCATGGAGGCCCGCCTCTATGGCGGCGCCTGGTATGAGGGCACACCGATCGAACTGTCGCCCGCCCCGGCGCCAGCGGCCGATGCTGCAACCCTTGTCGTGCGCGATGGCACCGGCGCGGTGGTCGACAGCCGTTCGCTTGATCCCGAAACGCAACGCTATGTCTGGGATGGGCTGGATGGTGACGGCAACCCGTTGCCCGAGGGCGCCTACACATTCCAGATCGAATCGCTGGCCAATGGCGAAGTGCTCGATACCCAGCCGGTCGCCGCCTATGTCCCGATCCTAGAGGCACGTTACGAGGACGGCATGACAAAACTTGTCATGCCCGGCGATCTGTGGGTCAACAGTTCGGATGTATCGGGCCTGCGACGGCCGGGATGATGCAGCGCCCGGCCTGGGGCTGACGTCAACTAGAACAGGAAAAGGAACGTCAGGAAAGCGCCCCAGGCGACGCCCGCACCGGCAAGAAACCACGCGGCCGCCAAAACCCCGCGCCGCGGCGCGGGCTCTGCCCGCGGGTCGCGGGCGCGGGTCAGCGCGGCCTCGATCGCGCCCGGCAGATGTGGGCCGAATCGGGTCAGCACCCTTGCCGCGCGCGCCAGATCGCGGGCCAGCGCCGCCGGGCCCAGATTGGTGCGGATATAGTCTTCGACCACCGGTTGCGCGACATGCCAGATATTGATCGACGGACTGAGCGACCGCGCGACACCTTCGACCACCACCATGGTGCGTTGCAGCAAGATCAGCTCTGTCCGGGTTTCCATGCCGAAGCGCTCGGTGACCTCGAACAGGTAATTCAGCAGGCGCGCCATCGAGATCCGTGTCGCGTCCATCCCGAAGATCGGCTCCCCGACCGAGCGCAACGCGCGCGCGAATTCGTCGATGTTCCGGTCGGCGGGCACGTAGCCCGCCTCGAAATGCACCTCGGCGACGCGGCGGTAATCCTTTCGGATGAACCCGAACAGGATCTCGGCATAGACGCGGCGGGTGTATTCGTCGATCTGTCCCATGATTCCGAAATCATAGGCAATCAGATCACCATTCGCGGCGACCTTCAGGTTGCCCTGATGCATGTCGGCGTGGAAATACCCGTCGCGCAGCGCGTGCTTGAGGAAGAGCTGCAAGACGCGCTCGGCAAGATCGGCCCGGTCAACGCCCAGCGCATCGATGGCGTCGTTATCGCCCAGTGGGGCCCCTTCGGCCCAACCCAGCGTCATCACGCTGCGTGCCGAAAGGCTCCATACAGGGCGCGGAATGCGAAACCCGGTGTCCCCTTCGGTGTTGGCGGCGAACTCGGCGGCCGCGGCGGTCTCCAGCCGAAGGTCCAACTCGCCCATCACCACCCCTTCAAAATGAGCGATCACGTCGGTGGGGCGCAGCCGCCGGGTCGAAGGCAACGCCCATTCGATCAGACCGGCCGCCAGATAAAACGCGTCAATATCGCGCTGGAACGCCCGCACGATCCCGGGGCGCAGCACCTTGACCGCGACATCCTCGCCCGTCGCGGCAACGCGCGCGCGGTGAACCTGTGCGATGGACGCCGCCGCGACCGGCTCGGAAAAGCTGGAAAACAGCGTATCGACCGGTTGTTCCAACTCATCGGCCACCATCGCGCGGGCCTGTTCCAGCGGAAACGGCGGCAGCTTGTCCTGCAAATACCGCAACTGGTTGGCCAGATCGAAGCCGACAATATCGGGCCGTGTCGACAGGATCTGCCCGAACTTGATATAGGCCGGCCCCAGCGCCGTGATCGCCCGCGTGACGGGCGGCAAATCCGGATCCCCGCGCAAGCCCAGCAGCTTGAAGGGCCAGCCCATCACATGCGCCAGCAGCCGCAATCGGGGCGGCACTTTCATCGCCTCAAGCACCACACGCATCGCGCCGGTGCGCTCAAAGGTGGCGCCGGTGCGGATCAGGCGCCAAAGGTTGTGCGGGCCCCGCATCCTAAAGCTTCCAGCCCGAATGCAGCGCGGCAACACCCATCGTCAGATTGCGGTATTTGACCTGCCCGAACCCGGCATCCCGGATCATCGCGGCGAAGCTGTCCTGATCAGGGAACTTGCGGATCGACTCGACCAGATACTGATACGAATCCCGGTCATTGGCGATGATCTTGCCCATCACCGGGATCACGTTGAAGGAATAGAGATCATAGGCCTTTTGCATCGCCGCATTGGGCAGCTGGCTGAATTCCAGCACCATCAGCCGCCCACCGGGTTTCAGCACGCGGTAGGCCTCGGACAGGGCGTCGGGGATACGGGTGACGTTCCGGATGCCGAAGCTGATGGTGTAGACATCGAAGCTGTTGTCCTCGAACGGCAACGCCATCGCATCGCCAACCACCCAATCCAGACGGTCGGCCAGTTGGTCGGCCTCGGCGCGCAGACGCCCGGCTTCCAGCATCGAGGCCGTCATGTCCAGCACGGTCGCCCGCGCGCCCGCCCCGGCGCGGCCCAGGAACCGGAACGCCACATCGCCCGTGCCGCCGGCCACGTCCAGCAGGTCCTGCCCCGACCGTGGTGCCAGCCAATCCATCATCGCATCTTTCCAGATCCGGTGAATGCCCCCCGACATCACGTCATTCATGATGTCGTATTTCGAGGCCACATTGGTAAAGACCCCGTGCACCATGCCCGCCTTGAGGTCCTCATCGACGGTCTGGAATCCGAAATGCGTGGTGCGATTGTCGGGGCTCATGGTGCCGTCTCCCTTCGCCATGCGGCGCTGATCTTGCGGTTCGCCCTTCCTTAGCCGAAGGTGGCCCCCCTGCACAATGCGACGCCGGAGCCCACCGTGCCCGAATTGCCCGAAGTTGAAACCGTGCGGCGGGGGCTGGCCCCGGCAATGGAAGGCCGCCGGATCACCCGCGCCGACATCCGGCGTGAGGGGTTGCGCTGGCCGTTTCCGCCCGGGCTGTCCGCGCGGCTGACCGGCGCGCGGGTCGAACGCCTGCGGAGGCGGTCGAAATACATCCTGGCCGATCTGGACAACGGCGAGTCGCTGCTGATCCATCTGGGCATGTCGGGGCGGATGACGGTATCCGGCCTGGCGGCGCCCTTTGTGCCCGGGCAGTTCCACCATGACCACCCGCCGGCGGAAAAGCATGACCATGTCGTGCTGGACATGGAGGGCGGCGCGCGCATCACCTTCAACGATCCCCGCCGCTTCGGAGCGCTGGATCTGATCGGCACGGCCACCGCCGAACACCACCCGCTGCTGGCGCGGATCGGCCCGGAGCCGCTGGGCAACCTGTTTTCCACCGCTCAACTGGCGCACAGTCTGAAGGGACGCAAAGGGCCCATCAAGACCCTGCTGCTGGACCAGCGAATCGTTGCCGGGCTGGGCAACATCTACGTCTGCGAGGCCCTCAATCGCGCCGGGATTCACCCTGAACGCGCCGGCGGGCGGATTGGCACCGTGCGATTGGACCGGCTGGTGCTGGAAATCCGCGACGTGCTGTCACAGGCCATCGAAGCGGGCGGATCCAGTCTGCGCGACTACCGGCAGGCCAGCGGTGAACTTGGTTATTTTCAACACAATTTTCGGGTTTATGACCGCGAATCCGCCCCCTGCCCCACCCCTGATTGCACCGGCGTCATTCGCCGGATCGTGCAGGGCGGGCGCTCGACCTACTACTGCCCGCGCTGTCAGAGATAGCTTGATCCCCCGGCCTGTCCTGCTAGACGTTGGCGCTGAATTGGGAAAACGAGGCCCCTGCTCCTATGGCGTACGAAACCATCACTGTAGAGATCGAGCATTATGTCGCGCTGATCCGGTTGAACCGGCCCGAGGCGCTGAATGCCCTGAACGCGCAGCTGCTGACCGAACTGGCCGAAGCGATGAAAGCCGCCGACCGCAACGAAAAGGTCCGCTGCATCGTTCTGACAGGCTCGGAAAAGGCATTCGCCGCCGGGGCTGACATCAGCGAAATGGCGTCACGATCCTTTGTCGACATGTTCGAAAGCGATTACTTCGCGCCCGAAACCGATACAATTTGCGCCGTGCGCAAGCCGATCATCGCCGCGGTGGCCGGCTATGCGCTGGGCGGCGGCTGCGAATTGGCGATGATGTGCGACTTTATCATCGCCGCCGACACCGCCAAATTCGGTCAGCCCGAAATCAACCTGGGCGTCGTCGCCGGGATCGGCGGAACGCAGCGCCTGACGCGCTTTGTTGGCAAGTCCAAGGCGATGGAGATGCACCTGACGGGCCGCTTCATAGATGCCGAGGAAGCGGAACGCGCGGGCCTGGTCAGCCGTGTGGTGCCCGCCAAGAAGCTGATCGAAGAAGCCATGACCGCTGCCGAGAAGATCGCCGGAAAATCGTCGATCGCCACCAAGGCCGTCAAGGAAGCCGTCAACCGAAGCTATGAAACCACGCTGCGCGAGGGCATCCTGTTCGAGCGCCGCGTGTTCCATTCGCTGTTTTCGACCGAGGATCAGAAAGAGGGCATGAACGCCTTCCTGGAAAAACGCGAAGCGCAATTTCGCGACCGTTGAACCAGACCAACCAACAGGTTGCCGCACAAAACCGCACTCGCGGTTTTGTGCTTTTCTTTTTTGCCACGTTCGCCTATACGCCCCGTCACATGCGCGTGGGCCCGCTTAGGCAAGCTTGACCTGATTCCCTTGGAATCGGTGGGTCTGTGCGCGAAAGCATTGAAACAGACCGAAAGAGCCCACCATGGCCAATACGCCCCAGTCCAAAAAGCGCGCCCGTCAGAATCTGGCCCGTTTCGAAGTCAACAAGGCCCGCCGCTCGCGGATCCGCACCCATCTGCGCGCCGTCGAGGAAGCCATCGCTACGGGGAATGCCGACGCCGCCAAGGCTGCGCTGAAGGCCGCCGAGCCCGAACTGATGCGCGGCGTGACCAAGGGCGTTCTGCACAAGAACACCGCGGCGCGCAAAATGTCGCGCCTGTCAGGCCGCGTGAACGCGCTGAACGCCTGACGCAATCGGGCCGCACGCCCGCAAATTCCTGACCAGAAGGCGCGCCGATCGGTGCGCCTTTTTGCGTCTCGCGCCGGCGCCTGCCCCTTCTTCGCACCGGTTCGCGCCCGCGTCACCCGCCTGTGACAAGAAACTCACACCCCCTCCGATTCCTTTCACGCCAACCCTGTGTCAAGCGTGTTGTTCGGTTGCCGCCTTCGCCCTCGCCTTGCTAGCTTGCCCCTGCGACCGACGGACCCTGGGGGGGTTCAGAGCCGATTCTGACAGTTTTTCAACCTGCTTGCTGCCTGCGGGAACGGAACTGTTATGCCGCGTAGCAGCGGCAGCGCCACACCCCCTGACCTGTGTTCAACGCGCCTGTGTTCGAGGCGCCGGGACCGTTGTTGCATTGTGAAAATGGACCCGGAGAACCGGGCATCAAACGCATACACTCCGCGCTGACTGGGCGCGGTTCATGGGTCGGGACAGGATGACAAACGAGACGTGGGGCGAAGTTCAAACGCATCTTCGGGGGCAAATCGGGGAAAACAATTACATCACCTGGATCGCGCCGCTGGATCTGGCCTCGATTGACGAAGGCGTGGTGCGCCTGTCGGCGCCGACCACCTTCATCGCGAATTGGGTGAACCGGAATTTCGCGGATCCGATTCTGCGGTCGATCCTGGCGCAGGGCGTGTCGGCGAACCGGATCGAGATCGACGTGGTGGTCCGATCAAAGGCACGGCAATCGGCGGCGGCGCGCATCCAGAGCACCATTGCCGCGCCGGTCGAAACCGCCATGCCCGCCCGCACCGGCCAGGCCCGCCAGGATGATGACATCCCTTCGGCCACGCTGGACCGCCGCTTTACCTTCGACAATTTCGTGGTCGGCAAGCCCAATGCCCTGGCCCACGCCGCTGCCCGCCGCGTGGCCGAAGGGGCTGCCGTCTCGTTCAATCCGCTGTTCCTGTATGGTGGCGTCGGCCTTGGTAAGACCCACCTGATGCACGCGATTGCATGGGAACTGCAAACCAGCCGCCCTGACCTGAACGTGCTGTATTTGTCTGCTGAACAATTCATGTACCGGTTTGTGCAAGCGTTGCGTGATCGCAAAATGATGGATTTCAAGGAAATCTTCCGCTCCGTCGACGTGCTGATGGTCGATGACGTGCAATTCATTGCGGGCAAAGATTCCACGCAAGAGGAATTCTTTCACACCTTCAATGCGCTGGTCGATCAGCAAAAACAGATCATCATTTCCGCAGATCGCGCGCCCGGTGAAATCAAAGACCTTGAGGACCGCGTGAAATCGCGCCTTCAGTGTGGTTTGGTTGTTGATCTGCACCCAACAGACTACGAACTGCGCCTTGGCATCTTGCAAAGCAAGATCGAAGCCCAGCGTACAAACTATCCAAACTTGCAAATCGAAGACGGTGTGCTTGAATTCCTTGCACACCGTATCTCCACCAACGTGCGTGTACTCGAAGGGGCTTTGACCCGTCTGTTCGCTTTTGCATCGCTTGTTGGTCGCGAAATCGACATGGCGCTGACTATGGATTGTTTGGCGGATGTGCTGCGCGCATCCGAACGCAAAATCACGGTTGAGGAAATTCAGCGCAAAGTATCAGAT